>VYDD01000451.1 GCA_009843625.1 Gammaproteobacteria bacterium
ATCCCCGTCCCCTGAGTCTCTTCCAGCTTGCCGCCTCGACGGTGCGGGATGCGCGTAGCGACCTCCCGGTCACGACGCCCCGTTCGCTGTTCCGGGCCGCGCTCTCGGCTACGCCGCTACCGCTGGACCTCGCCTTCCAGGCCGTTCGTCGCTGTCGCGCGGAGCAGGGCGTCACCCGCCCCCGGGCCGCGCTCATCAAGCTTGTCCTGATGAGCCGTGAGACAACCCCGCCAAAGGAGGACTACATGGTTGCCCTTGAGACCGAACACCCGTCGCCCGCCTATCACTGCGGCCGCCTGCTCGCCGTTATCGAGGATGTGCAGCGGGCCGCCCTTCCCGGCGTGAACGCCACCATCGTCGACCGCTACTACGGCGCGGCGTCGTCCACCCCCGCCGTCGTCTTCGGCGCGCTGCTGCGCGGGGCGCAGCCCCATCTCGCACGGTTGGAGCGCGACCGCCCGGGCGCCTACGTCAATCTCCAGCGCCGCCTTGAGGAAGTTATGGCGCGGATCGGCGACTGGCCGGCGACACTCGCGCTCAAGGAACAAGCACTTTTTTCACTCGGCTACTACCACCAACGCGCGCATGGCAGGGCGGAGATGGCGAGCCGCCGGGCGTCGCGTGATGCCGAGTCAGGCGTCGAAGACCCGAAGACCGATACCGGACAGGAGCACCAGTCATGACCACCGCCACAACCGCACCCACGGATGTCAGCCGCCGCCACGACTTCGTCCTGCTCTTCGATGTGCGCGACGGCAACCCGAACGGCAACCCCGACGCCGACAACCTGCCGCGCGTCGATCCCGAAACCATGCAGGGGCTCGTGACGGACGTCGCGATCAAGCGCAAGGTGCGCGACTTCGTCGACATGGCGCACGGCGAGGGGCGCTTCAAGGTGTACGTGCAGCACGGCCAGTTCCTCACGAACCGCCGGAAGATGGTCTTCGACGAGCGTGCGAACGGAGACGCGGCGCCCGCCGTCAGCGACGCGCAGAGCTGGATGTGTGAGGAGTTCTACGACGTACGCATGTTCGGCGCCGTCATGTCGATGACCGAACGCAACGCGGGACAGGTGCGCGGCCCGATGCAACTCACCTTCGCACGCTCCATCGATCCCATCGTGCCTCTGGACTCCAGCATCGTCGGCCCGGCCCAGAACGAGCGTGACGTGAACCGTGAGGAGGCCGAGGGGCAGGCGACCAACTTCGGCACGATGGGCCGCAAGTCCACCGTCCCCTACGGGCTGTACCGCGCGCACGGCTTCTTCAATCCTCATTTCGCCGAAAAGACGGGCGTCGACGGCGAGGACCTTGCGCTCTTCTGGAACGCCCTCGAGATGATGTGGGATGTCGACCGCTCCGCTTCGCGTGGCGAGATGGCCTGCCGGGGCCTCTACGTGTTCAGCCACGAGAGCAAGCTCGGCAACGCCGCCGCGCATCGCCTGTTCGACCTCGTCCACACTCGGCCGAGCGCATCGGACGCGCCGCGTTCGTTCTCCGACTACTCCGTGGAGCGCCCGCCCAACGGCCCCATCGAGGGCATCCCCGGCGTGACACTCACCACGCTCGTGGGCTGACCACTGGGGCCATCGCCGTGCAGGAAGCCGCCACGCCATGGGACGAGCAGGAGTTGATCGATGTGCCGATCTCGGCCATCGAGCACTTTTCCTACTGCCCCCGGCAGTGCGCGCTCATTCACGTCGAGCAGACCTTCGAGGAGAACGTCTTCACCGTCCGGGGGCGGATCTCCCACGAGCGCGTGGATAGCGGCGAGACGGAGAAGCGACCCGGCGTGCGCGTGCTGCGCGGACTGCCGCTCTGGTCCGAGCGCCTCGGTCTGCGCGGCAAGGCCGACGTAGTCGAGTTGCGGGCGGGCGCGCGGCCCTTTCCAGTCGAGTACAAGGTCGGCCGCAGGCGGCCCCCGCACGCCGACCTGCAACTCTGCGCACAGGCGCTCTGCCTGGAGGAGATGCTCGGAACGGAGGTTCCTGAAGGCGCGATCTACTCCCACGCCGAGCGGCGGCGCTATCGAGTCCCCCTGACCGAGACACTACGGCAGCGGACGGTGGAACTCGTCGCGGAGATCAGGGAACAGCTCCGCGACCAGAGCCTGCCGCCGGCGGTGGACGATGCCCGCTGTCCTCCGTGTTCCCTCGTCAACGCCTGCCTCCCTCAGGTGGCCGCGCAACCGCACCGCCTGCGCGGCATGCAGGGCTCGCTCTTCCGACCGCTGGGTCCGGTAGGCGACGATGCATGAGCTGCTCAATACGCTCTACGTCACGACGCAGGGAGCGACGCTTCGCCTCGATCACGGCACCGTGCGCGTCATCGTCGAGGATGAGACGGTCGCCCGGCTGCCCCTCGTGCGCTTGCAGGCGATCGTGGTCTTCGGCCGCGTCACGATCACGACCCCGCTGATTCACCGCTGCGCCGAGGACGGGCGGGGCGTCGTCTGGCTCACCAGGCACGGGCGCTTCCGGGCGCGCCTCACCGGGCGCACGCTCGGCAACGTGCTGCTCCGCAGGGCGCAGCACGAAGCGCTTGACGATCCCGACCGGACGCTGGCTCTCGCCAGGCAGTACGTGGCCGGCAAAGTGCAGAACGCGCGTACGCTCACCCTGCGCTCGGCGCGCGACAGCGCGGGAACGGGCGACGAAGCCGAGCTTCGGGCGGTCGCCGACAGCCTCGCCTCGCTTCTCGGCGAGATTCGCGTCGCGTCCGATCTGGACGTGTTGCGCGGCCTCGAAGGCATCGCGGCGCGGGCCTACTTCCGGGGATTCGGGGGCATGGTCCGAGGGGATCGAGCGGCGTTCACGCCGGACGGACGTACCAGGCGTCCCCCGCGGGACCGCGCGAACGCCCTTCTGTCATTCTGCTACGCGCTGCTCCGCGCCGAGTGCGAGGCAGCGCTTGAAGGCGTCGGCCTCGATCCGCAGGTGGGCTACCTCCATGCGCTCCGTCCAGGGCGTCCCGCCCTGGCGCTGGACCTGATGGAGGAGCTGCGGCCTGCGATCGCGGACCGGCTCGTGCTCCGCCTGGTGAACCGCCGTCAGATTCGCGCCG
>VYDD01000462.1 GCA_009843625.1 Gammaproteobacteria bacterium
CGCGTGGGTGGCGCCAAAACCGATGTCGAGCGAGGCAGGTTCAAAGGCGTTGGAAGCGCCGCTGCCCACAAGCAGGCCAAGGCCGGCCAGGGACCACGTTGCGAGGAGAACCGCACTCTCGGAGAGTCTCTTCATGCGCCGCCTCTGAGACCGTCTGGAGCAGGCCCGCTGCGTGTCGGCAGGCACACACCGCTCCTTAGCCTATAACTAATACGTTGCGTGAGGCTCTACCGCACGGGTTGCGAGGAGATTGGTGCACAGGGAACCCGGCACAATGGAGGTGCTGAACGGCTCTGATCCATGAGCGCCTACGTTGGCGCGAATCGGCGTCAGCGAACGCTCATGCCCCGGGGCTGAGGCTCACCACGGTCGTAGCGCGGCCTCCGTCGCCGGTGAAGTTCACGCGGATCGTACCGCCCGATTGGCCGGATACGCTCGCCATGGCGTCGGTCGCGGAGGCGTCGATCGGGGTGCCAAAAAGCTCAACATCGTAGTCACGTCCCGGCGTCCCTTCGAGGGTCAGCAGCCAACCGTCGTCGTCGGCCACCAGGTCGATGATCCGGAGGCCCGTGCTGCGCTGACCCGGCTCCAGGTCGATGCGGGGCGGGGCCACCGCCAGCCCGCCCTCCCAGCGCACCACGATCTCGGCGACGTCGTCCTGGTCCCTGGCTTCGGGTTCGCCACCCTCGGGTCCGGGTGCGTCGCGGCCTACCTGGACACGGACGGCTCCCCCGGAGGGCGCCGGAATGCCATCCACCGTGATCGACGGGTTGCGGGCCCCGACGGGCACGTCAGGCACGAAGTCGAGATCCAGCCGGGGACCCAGCCAGCGGATGGTCGCTCGCTGCTCGCCACCGGTGGAGGTCCAGTTCTGGCGAATCTCCACGTCCAGGACCGTACTCCCGGCGCGCAGTCCGCGGATCGTGCCCGTCGGCCAGTCCGGGGGCAGCTGGGGTGCGAGCCGGGCCCGCCCCCGGGGCGCGTCCGGCTGCCACCCGAAGACGCCTCTGAGCAGGGGAGTGACGAGCATCGAGGTCGCGAAGAACTGGTGCGGCACGGTCTGGTCCAGAGGCTGGTAGAAGCTGCCGGACAGCAGTTCCGGATGGCGTCCCAACGCCCAGTCGAAGGTCATCTGCTTCACCGCGTCCATCAGGTGGAAGCCTGCCCAGGGGCGGCGGTGGCGGTACTGAGCCCACGCCGCGAACCCCGTCACAAAGGGCCAGACGGTGCCCTGGTTGTACTGGAGCGGGTCGTAGAGTTCGCTCTCCGTCGAGAGCATGTGCGCGCCCCAGTCCGACGACACGCGGTCGCCGGCCATTCTGGCCAGGGTGGAGCGTGCGCGCTCATCATCGAACAGCCCGAAGGCGGCCGCCGTGGCGGGCCACACCGTGAGGTTGTCGTTGGTGCCGCCCCCGCGGAGGATCCCGAAAGCGTGGTGTCCCTCGGCTTCGCGCCAGTAGGCTTCGTTGAGCGTCTTCCGCGCCTGGGGCGCCAGGCGGGCCGCTACCTCACCGGTTTCCCCGTCGCCCAGATGTTCGGCGAGCACCCGTGTTCCTTCGAGGGCCGCGACCCAGACCGCGGCCAGGTAGATGTCCTGGTGGATGGCTTCTCCCAGCCCCCCCACCTCGACCGCGCCGAGACCGCCCACCGTGTTCTCGATGATGCCGTCGCCGTCGGTCTCGGCGGTCAGGCACCACTCCCACGCGCGCCGGTAGGCCGGCCAGAGCTCGCGCACCAGCTCGTCGTCGCCGCTGGCCCGCCAGTACTCGTACAGCGCCAGCATCCAGTAGGGCGTGGTGTCCGCGTGGTAGTAGGCGTACGGGTAGGAGTCGAACCAGTCGATGTGCGCGGCGGCCTGCGAAATCTCGTGGGTGATCTTGCCGTCGGCGCGCTGGTGGCGGGCGAGAAACGCCAGCTCCTCGGCCACCAGGTCCCACTGGCCCAGCGCGTCCATGGCGAAGGTGTTGATGGCCGCATCGCCGCCGAAGAACCAGCCGAACCCGGGGCGGGTGCCGTTGCGCGACAACCCCCACCCGGCGACGAAGCCGCACCCCAGATCCGGGTTGCAGACCCGCTGTTCCTCCAGGTTGATCTTGGCCCATTCGAGCGCGAGGTCCAGCTCGGGATCGGGGGTCTCGACCGAGGCGGTGGACGCGAGCGCGCGACCGGCCCACAACCGCTTGTCGTAATAGAGCCCCTCGGCGTTCGCGATGAGCTCGCGGTAGCTCTCGAGGACGGTCTCGCGGGCGCCGGTGCCGGCCGCGACCGCGATGGGGATGAACTCTCGCCTCGCCCGCTCCGGATCGACCGGAATCACCATCGTGCGCGGCGCCTCGCCCAACTGGTGCGCCGGATGCTCCACCGAGTTGGTCGCCCACGGCGACCCCACGACCGCGTTGCGGGTCTGCAGGCTCTCGGAGAGCACGAACAGGCGGCGCTCCGCATCCCAGTACGCGTATTGTCCGCCCAGCGAGCCCGGCCACATGTAGTTCAGCACGGGCTCGAACTCGGCGACGATCTCGAGCGGCTCGGGGGTGTCGACCTCCAGCAGCACGAGGAGGCCGGACGTAGCCGTGTCCGCGGGCGCGAGGATGTGCTGGCGCACCTGGAAGGCCGCGTGGCTGTAGGTGATCGTCGCCAGCTCGGGCCGCACGTGCACCGTGCGCGCCACCTGGCCCCCGGGGATCGGAGCGCCATAGCGGGGCGTGGTGAAGCTCAGGCGGAAGCCGTTTCCGACCTTCAGCGGATGCACCCACAGTTCGGCTTCACCGGTCTCGAGTCCCAGCCACGCCGCGCGCGGGCCGACCACGCCGAGGTACTCCCCGGGACGCACCGGGCCGGTGAGTTCGATGGGGGAGGGGATGATGTCGAAGCGCGGCACGGAGAGGGTAGTCAGTTCGATGGGCGAGGGAAGTTGGGCGCGCGCGGGCGTGCCGAAGACCGAAATGGAGGTCGCCGTGACAACACTGGCCGCGAACAGGCGGAGCGCTCTGCGTGGACGAACGCGAAGAACCATTTGACTGCCTCCCCCGGGGCGGGAC
>VYDD01000079.1 GCA_009843625.1 Gammaproteobacteria bacterium
GCGGCCCACCGCCGCTCCCGGATACGGCGACTCCAGCCGGTACTCCGGACGCGCGTCGAGGAAGGCGGCCACCCGGCCCTCCCGGGTCACGGCCTCGGCGATGAAGTCCAGCGCCTCCTGCAGGCGCTCGTCGGTGGCCGCGCAACTGAACCGCAGGAACCCGGCCCCGGCATCGCCGAAGCACTCGCCGCCCAGGCAGGCGACCCCGAAGTCGTCGTCGGCCCCCTCAAGCAGGTACATCGCCAGGCCGTGGCTGGTGATGCCCAGCCGGTTGCATACCGGCGCCACCTTCGGGAAGACGTAGAACGTGGCGTGCGGGTCCAGCGACCAGAACCCCTCGATGCGGTTGAGCCCGTCGGTGAGCAGCTCGACCTTGCGACGGAAGCGGCGCATGGCCTCGTCGCGCTCGCCGGCGTCCCGCTCCAGCGCGGCCACGCCCGCCAACTGAACGAAGGGCGGCGCGCACGACACGCTCGTGTTGATCATCTTGCCGATGGCCTCGACCGTCTCGGGCGCCGACACCGCGAACCCCAGCCGCCAGCCGCCCATGCTGTACGACTTGCTGAAGGTGTAGGCGGCCACCGAACGCTCCATCATCCCGGGCTGCGCCAGCGGCGACACGTGCTTCCCCTTCCACACCATGTGGCAATAGGGCTCGTCGCTGAACACGGCGACGCGCGTTCCCCGCACCAGGTCCGCGATCCCGCGAAAATCCTCCTCCGTGGCCACGCCCCCGGTGGGATTGTGGGGCGAGTTGAGGAAGATGGCCCTGGGCCGGGGATCCTCGGCGAGAAAGCGCTCGACCGCGGCCAGACTCGGGCGGAAGGCATCCTCCTGGCGCAGCGGGGTGAACACCGGACGTCCCCCGCGCCTGAGGATGTTGGGCACGTAGGTCGGGAAGTAGGGGCTGAAGACCAGCACCCCGTCCCCCGGATCCACGAAGGCTTCGCAAAAATACTGCTCGAAGACCTTGGTGCCGGTGGCGATAACGACATTCTCGCGCCCCGCGGGCACGCCGAATTCATCGCGCATGTAGCGGGCCGCCGCGTCGCGCAGCTCCGGGAGCCCCAGCGAGGCGCAGTAGCGCGTGTGCCCAGCGGCGATGGCTTCCCTGCCGGCCTCGACCGCCGCGCTCGTGGTCGCAAACGGGCTGTCGCCGATCTCGAGCTCCACGACATCCTTCCCCTCGGACTGAAGCCGCTTGGCGACCGCCAGCACGGTAAAGGCGGCTTCCGCCGTCAGCGAGCGCGCGAACCCGCTCAGTTCCATAGCCACTCGTCAGTTCTCCGGATGTCGTTGCGTCGGGAGCGAAACGGGTAGCGGCGTCACGCGCAGCGCTGCCCGGACCGGAATGATAGGCCACCCTCACTGTTAACCGGAAGGGTAGGCGCAGGTTGCGCCGACCGCCAGACCGGGAAGCGACGGTCCAGCCCGGTCCGGCGCGACCCAGAATTAGATCGATAGAGGCCTTGGCCTAAAATTAGTCTGATTGCTAATGTCAGAGATAGCTCTAATGAGCTCAAACTCTCAGGGGGACCCCATGGAAACCGCAACGGTCTTTCGGAACCCGTTCCGCCCGAGACCCCGCCATACGCCCCCGTACCTGGCCGGGAGACGGGAGGAGCGAGCGGGCAGTGCGCCGTCCCGGCTTCGACGGCCACGAGGACCTGTTCGACACCACGCTTAACTACCCGACGCTTCGCACGGTGTACGAGCACACGCCTGGGCTGGTGGCCGATCGGTTGAAGGCCACGCTCGCGTTCGTCTGGCGCACCGCGAGCACTTCGTCGAATCCGCCCCGGGGAATCGTCTTCGCCTACGACGAAGCCCAGAACATGGCCGACCATGCCGGGAAGGACGAGTACCCGCTCTCCGTCATGCTCGACGTCTTCCAATCGATCCAGAAGCAAGGCGTTCCATTCATGCTTGCGCTCAGCGGCTTGCCGACGCTCTTCCCGAAGCTGGTCGAGGCCAGAACCTACGCAGAACGGATGTTCCGCGTCCTGTTCCTGAATCGCCTGGATCCCCCCGACGTTCGAGAGGCCATCGAGAAGCCGATCCAGGAGGAGGGCTGCCCGATCACCTTCACCGAGGAATCCATCCGCCAGATTGAGACGCATTCGGGCGGATACCCGTACTTCATCCAGTTCATCTGCCATGAAGCCTTTGACGTGTTCCTGGCGCAGATGAGGACTGGATCAGGGAATCCAAGCGTTCCCATCGATGAGATCACGGCGAAGCTGGACAGCGACTTCTTTGCGGGCCGGTGGTCGAGGGTGACCGACCGGCAGCGCGATCTCCTCCATGTAGTGGCGATGCTGGACGACCCCGAATCGGAGTTCAGCGTCCAGGAGATCGTGGAGCTCTCGAAGGACCTGCCCGTGAAGGGGTTCAGCCCCAGCCACGCGAGCCAGATTCTCTCGGCTCTCATCAATGCCGGGATCGTGTACAGGAACCGCTACGGGAAGTACTCGTTCGCGGTCCCTCTCCTGAGCGACTTCATTCGCCGGCAACACCCCGCGGCAGGCACCGACGAGCAGCGCCGACTCTTCGATTAACGCCGCAGTCACGCGAGAGACGGCTGTTGTGAATGTCCGTTCACGGGGCTGTGGTATGCCGTTCGCGGCCCTCCGCAGCGTGTTGCCAAAGCGAAAATGCAACAAATTGTTGCCTTTTCGAAAATGCAACACTGTGCAGAGGGGTTGGGTGGCGATGAAGAAGCCCCGCGCGTCTCACCCATGGCGATGCTCGCTCCGTTGCGCGAGGCGATGAACATCTGTTTGGAAGGGGGACGCGGAAGATGACTGGAAAGAACCGTCAATCACGGACGTCGGCCACGCGAGCCTGGTGCTGGCTGGCCGTGGTTTCACTCGCGGCGGGCGCGTGCGCCCAGACCTCGGATGCGGGCCCGGCCGGAAGCGTGGTCACCGAGGGCGACTGGGCCTACATCGGCGGCAACGCCGGCAGCCAGCGCTACACGGAACTCACGCAGATCAACCCCGGCAACTTCGACCAGCTCGAGGTGGAT
>VYDD01000302.1 GCA_009843625.1 Gammaproteobacteria bacterium
GCTGGCGCCCGATGCGCGGGAAGACGTAGCGGCGCATGGAGGATCGCCTCTGCTTCTCCGAGCCGCCGCCCGGTCGCCAGTAGGCCCGGAAGACTCCAATCACGCGCTCCGAGGCGTCCTCGAACGTCGGGATACCACCACCCCGGGGATCGCCGCCTTGGGCCACAACACGGCGATTCTCAAGCGCCGTCTTCCGCGCTTCCGCGAGCGTTATCACCGGATACGAGCCGAGTCCCATGTTGACAGGCCGCCCGTTTACCCTCAACCGTTGCGCCCAGGTCTTCGATAGGCGGTCGGTCTTGGTGGGCTTCACCAGGAGGGACAGGCCGTGGCCGCCGCGGCCGTCGCCGTACCTGCCGGGTCGCCTGACCGTCTTGACGAACGTGGCGCTGAGTTGCTTCGGTCGCTTCATCAGGTTACCCCTCCAGTTATCAGTATAACGGAGAGATTAGGCGAAATGCGGTGAAACGTCAAGAACAGCTAACAGGATGTCATATAGTGGATTACGGGGACGGATGAAACCGGGTGATGACCGCCGAAACAGCCCTCCCCCGGTCACACGCTCCCGCCACTCCGGATCCTCGAGGTTGCCCGCCTTCGCCGAAGGCCAATGAGACACAAAGGCTATTGGGCGCAGATGCCGCGGACGTTCCTCCTGCTCTTGCTCGTGGGTGCTGCGCTGGCGGCGACCGATGCCTCTGGCCAAACCTGGAGAGGGCTGGTTGTGGCTCCCGAGCGCCGGTGCTCCCCGTACCGGGCCGATGACTACAGCTACCCCCAATCCGTCGAAGCCTCGATCGTTCGGGAACTCGGCGGCATCTACTCTCCCTATACGGGCCGGCGCTTTGCCTCCACCGGTGAGACGGACATCGAGCACATGATCGCGCGCAGCGAGGCCCACGACTCGGGGCTCTGCGCGGCCGGCCCCGAGACCCGGCGTGCCTTCGCCCGCGACCTGCTCAACCTGACGCTCGCAAGCCCGGGGTTGAACCGGGGGTTCAAGGGCGCGAGCGATGCCGCGGAATGGATGCCGCAGCGAAACCGGTGCTGGTTCGCCGCACGTGTCGTGGCCGTCCGGCAGCGCTGGGGCCTTACCATAGACGCGCGGGAAGCCGAGACGCTGGAAGCGGTTCTGTCCGGTTGCGCGACTACCGAGCTGGACGTAAGCGGCGGCGATTGGGCCGATGCGGCGCAGGGCAGCGTGGCCTCGGCCGACGCTCTAAGGCTCTGGGACGACAACGGGAACGGGAGCATCACCTGCGCGGAGGCTCGGCGCCACGGAATTGCCCCGGTGCCGCGTGACCATCCGGCCTACCCGTTCATGCGGGATGGAGATGGCGACGGCGTCGTGTGTGAGCAGGCCGGGGAACCCGCGGATGCATCGCAGGCTCCGGCGCGGCAGACGGGGTTGCCTGACGCCTTGCGGCTGTGGGACGACAACGGGAACGGGATGATCACGTGCGCTGAAGCGCGGCGTCACGGCATCGCCCCTGTTCGCCGCGGCCACCCGGCCTACCCGTTCATGCGGGATGCCGACGGCGACGGAGTCGTCTGCGAGCGGAACGAGGGGTAGCCGAAGCGCGGGGATGGACCGTGGGTTGCGGCGGCGCTTCGACCGCAGCCCTGTTGCGCCATCCAACCGCACCCCGCACCGTACCCATCATGAAATCTTTCTTCCCATTGCGGCGCGGAGAGGGTGCGACCCTCGTCTTTCTGATCGCCTTCTCCGCGTTTGCGTTCATCCCTCAGTGGCGCACCATCGAGGCGGGCGGCATGGCCGTCTTCGGCTGGCTCATCGCCGCGTTGATGCTGATTTCGCCGGCGCTGGCGCTCGTCACCATCCTGCGGCGTGACGGGACGGGAGGCGCGGGGGCCGGAGCGGGCGGAGCGTCACCCGATGCGGTCGCGGAAGAGGACCGGGGAGACGCCTGATGCTCCTCGAACGCGTCCTCGTCGGGGTCTATCTCGCCGCCTGCATCGGCATCGGGATCGCGGTGTCGAAGAGGGTCCTGGGCTCGCGCGACGAGTACTGGGTCGCGGGACGGCGCATCGGCACGGTCGTGAACTCGATGGCGATCATGGCGGCGCTCGCCAGCGGCGGATCGATCATCGGCGTGATGGGTCTGGCCTACGCCCAGGGCATTCCGGCCACGCTCGCGCTCTTCGGGGGCGCGGTGGTGGGCTTTCCCCTGGCGTCGATTCTGGTCGCCAGGCCGCTCCGCAACTTCGGGAAGTTCACGATCACCGACTTCATGAGCTTCCGCTACCCGCACGCGCTGGTCCGGTACCTGGTCCCGGTCCTCATCGTCGCAGCCTTCACCATCTACATCGTGGCGCAGCTGAAGGCGGCCGGCATCACCGCCGAGGCGCTGCTGGGCATCCCCTACAACACGGCCCTGGCCCTGGCCACGCTGGTATTCATCATCTACGTCTCGTTCGGGGGCATGGTGGCGATCACCTGGACGGACGTGATCCAGGGATTCCTCATGCTCTTCGTCATCATGGGCACCGCGCTCGTGCTCGTGTGGCGCGTGGGGTCGCCCTTCGAAATCATGAGTCAGGCCACGGCCGTCGCCCCGGAACTGGGGCAGGTCGCAAACCGGCCCGTGTCGAGCTACCTGGGCTACTTCATCATCTGGGCCACGGCCATCCCGGTGATTCCCCACATCGTCATGAGGGTATTCACCGCCCGGGACGCCGAGAGCGCGCGGCTGTCGCTGAACCTGTCGATGCTGGTGTACAGCGTGATGATCCTGGCGGCGGTGCTCGCCATCGTGCCGGTCGGGCGGATCGACTTTCCGGGACTCCAGGACGCCGACCAGCTCTTCCTGCGCGTGATGGAGACGCAGTTCCCGCCCCTCATCCGCGGGATTGCGGTCGCGGCGGTGCTCGCCGCCGTCATGTCCACCACCGATGCTCTGCTGCTGGCGTGCAGTTCGGCCATCTCGCACGACCTCCTCGGAGGCCTGCTCAAGGGCCGGGCCAGCAACCGGACGATGACCCTGGTGC
>VYDD01000493.1 GCA_009843625.1 Gammaproteobacteria bacterium
CCTGGCGAGCGAGGCGGGCCTCCGTCTGGAAGCAGTCGTGGGATCCGGGCCGCGAGGCAGAATCGTCAAGCGCGACATCGAGGCCGCCCTGGCCGCCGGAACAGCGACGGTTCCCGCGCCCATGCCGGACGTCCCGGGCGAGGACTTCGTGGACGTCCCGCTCACCCAGATCCGCAAGACGATCGCGCGCCGGCTGGTCGAGTCCCTGGGGCCGGTACCGCACTTCTTCCTCACGGCCGATGTCGACATGGCCCGGGCGACCGAGCTGCGCCAGCAGTTCAACGAGCTCGAACTGGGCGCGCGCATCTCCTTCAACGACATCGTCATCAAGGCGACGGCGCTCGCGCTTGCCCGCCATCCCGAGTGCAACGCCTGGTGGGGCGGCGACCATGTGCGCAGACACAACCGCGTCCACATCGGCGTCGCGGTGGCCATCGACGACGGGCTCATTACTCCGGTGGTGCGCGATGCGCACGCGCGCCCGATCGCGGATATCTCCAACGAGGTGAAGGAGCTGGCGTCGCTGGCCCGGGCGAAGCGCCTGAAGCCCGATCAGTATACGGGCTCCACCTTCTCGATCTCGAACCTGGGGATGTTCGGCATCGAACAGTTCACCGGGGTCATCAACCCGCCCGAGGCCGGAATCCTGGCGGTGGGCGCGGTCGAGGAGCGGCCGGTGGCGCTCGATGGCCGGATCGTGGTCCGGCCCCGCATGCGCATCACGATGAGCTGCGACCACCGCATCATCGACGGAGCCCAGGGGGCTCGCTTCCTGGCGACGCTGAAGGACATCCTGGAGAAGCCGCTGAGCGTATTGCTCTAGGTCCTCTTCAGCTTGTCGAAGAACTTCGCCCGCGCCTTCGCGACCTTGGGCGCCACCACGGCGCGACAATATCCCTGGCCCGGATTGCGCGCGAAGTAGTTGCGGTGATAGGCCTCGGCGGGGAAGAACCGGCCCGCCGGAACCAGTTCGGTCACGATCGGAGAACGCCACAGTCCCTGATCCTCGAGCTCTGCGATCACCTCCCGCGCCACGGCTTCCTGCTCCGGCGAATGATGGAAGATGGCCGAGCGGTACTGGGTGCCCACGTCGGCTCCCTGGCGGTTCAGGGTAGTCGGGTCGTGAATCGTAAAGAAGACCTCGAGCAGCTCCCGGAACGAGATCTCATCCGGGGAAAACACGACGCGGACCACTTCGGCATGTCCGGTGGCGCCGGTGCAGACCTGTTGGTAGGTAGGGGCCTGCACATGACCGCCGGCGTATCCCGAGTCCACCCGCTGCACGCCGCGCAACTCCAGGTACACCGCCTCCAGGCACCAGAAGCATCCCCCGCCCAGCGTGGCGGTCTCAAGACCTTTCTCGCTCATCTCGACCCGTCTCCTCCTTCAAGAGCCGCCCGCATGCAGCTATTATTCGCGGCACTCGTTCCCCTCCCCGGCCGCGTGATCGCGGACGGATCCCTCCAGGAGAGGTTGCCGTGCTGCCGGAAGCCGTGAAAATGACCGCAGGGCGTCAGCGCTACAAGGGCATTCGCAGGCGGGGAGGATTGTGGATCCGCCAATGGCGGCGGCGCGCGCCGGGCCTGACCTCGGCGGGCATCGTCGTTCTGGCGCTCTGGCTGGTTGGCTGCGCCAGTGAGCCGCAGGCCCCGGGTGGCGGCGGAACCATTGGGGCAACCGCGACCGCCGCATCCAGCTCCGGAGCTGGCCGGAACCACCCCCGCCATCTCGACAAGCCCTACGTCGTCGTGGTCTCGTTCGACGGTTTTCGGCACGACTACATGGAGAGGTTCGACACGCCCAACTTCGACCGCATGGCGGCCGAGGGCGCGCGCGCCGATGGGCTCATCCCGGTCTTCCCCTCGCTGACCTTCCCCGCGCACTACTCCATCGCTACCGGGCTTTACCCGGGGAGCCACGGGCTCGTAGCCAACACCTTCTACGACCGGGAGTTCGACC
This sequence comes from Gammaproteobacteria bacterium, assembly GCA_009843625.1. GTDB lineage: Bacteria > Gemmatimonadota > Gemmatimonadetes > Longimicrobiales > Gaopeijiaceae > BD2-11. The sequence continues at coordinate 1,960 of VYDD01000493.1, forward strand.
GCTTCTACTCCCTCTCCGACCGCGAGACCGTGGAGGACGGCCAGTGGTACGGGGGCGAGCCCATCTGGGTGACCGCCGAGAAACAGGGGATGGTGAGCGCCGCGTTCTACTTCGTGGGCACCGAGGCGGACGTCCAGGGCATCCGGCCCAGCCGCTGGAAGCGGTTCGATCCCATCGTGCCCAACGAAGTGCGCGTCGACACCGTCCTGACCTGGCTGAGTCTCCCCGACGAGGAGCGACCCCACCTCGTTTCCCTTTATTTCGCCGAAACCGACTACGCCGGACACCGATTCGGTCCCGGCCGGAGTCCGGAACTGGCCCAGGCGGTCGCGCAGGTCGACCGGGCGCTCGGACGTCTCCTGGACGGCCTGGATGAGCTCCCGCACGGCGACCAGGTCTTCGTCATTCTGGTCTCCGACCACGGGATGAGCGACGTTCGGCCCGAAGGTCACTACGCGCTCGACGAAATCGCCGACCTGTCCGGGGCTCGACTGACGTCCGGCGGAACCGTGGGCATCCTCTTCGTGGAGGGAGGCGAAGAGCGCATCGAGGAGCTGCGCACACAACTCGACGAGGGGATGCCGAACGCAGAGGTCTACCGCAGCCATGAGGCTCCAGCGCGACTTCACCTGAACGGCCATCCCCGCTTCGGCGATCTGGTCGTGGTGCCCGGGGAGGGGTACACGATCGGCATCGGCCCGCGCCGGGGAAGCAGTCGGGGGATGCACGGATGGGACCCCTCGTATTCGTCCATGCACGGCATCTTTCTCGTGAAGGGACCGGGAATCGAGCCGGCTACCCGGCTACCCGGAATCGAGAGCGTGGACATCTATCCCTTCATGGCGCGCGTGCTGGAGCTCGAGCCTGCCGAGGGCATCGAAGGTGATCCCGGCGCCCTGGCGGCGCTGGTACGGCGGCAAGGTTGACACGCTTCGCGGGATCCCTTTACCTTTCGCTTCTTGTTGCGGGGTGGAGCAGTCTGGTAGCTCGTCGGGCTCATAACCCGAAGGTCGCGGGTT
>VYDD01000235.1 GCA_009843625.1 Gammaproteobacteria bacterium
AAGCGCAGGGTCAGGCCGCCTTGCCTCCCCGCCCCGCCGACGCCCCTGCAGCCGGAATCCCCGCGACCAGGAGCGCGCAGATGGAGGCCAGGACCAGAGAGGCCGCGGCCGGGAATCCCGCCTGCGATGCCTCACCGGCCGTGGCAGCGGGCTCGAAGGCAGGCACCCGCTCCCAGTCCACCTGAGGGATCGGGACGGCCGCGAACAGAGCCGGCAGGAAATGGGCCTTGAGTCGCTCGTGATACCGCCGGACCGCGTCCTGGTAGGCGAGTTGGGCGGACAGATCGGTGGCGGCAAGCCTATCGAGCGCGAGCCGGGCCGCCAGCGGCGGAACCAGCAATGACCATCGGCGGGCCCATTCGTCCCGCCGTGTCAGGACATCGCGGTAGGCGCGGGAGGCACCCCGGGCGGCCTGGTCGCCCCGGTGATTCATCGCGTAGTACCATGCCCACGTAAACTCGTCCTCCGGGACGGTCTGGCCGCTCCACTCCGGGTAATCCCTGTAGAAGTCCGCCATCGTCGCGGACGGCGGAAGATCCCACGCCTCGTGGTATCCCTGGCGCTGGCGCACGGTCAGCTCCAGCGCCTCGGGCACCGGGTGCAGAATGGCGTTGGCCAGGCTGAGGACGGCCGGAGCCAGGAAGGTGAGCGCCACCCACGCCCCCACAAGGGTCATCGCATTGGCGGTCGAGGAGCGACGCCGGGCCGCGACGCCCAGGCAGAGCGTGAACCAGAAAAGGGTGTGCAGTGCGATCAGCGCGACGGCCCAGCCCGCGCGATCATCAGCCTCGATTCCGGTCAGGAACGCCCCGACCGCAGCCAGCGACGCAACCAGGCCTCCCACGAGGATCGCGCGCGCACCGATCTTTGCAGCGACGAGGCGCCGGGGTCGGGCGAACAACCGCGCCATGTCCCAGGTGCCGCGCTCTCGCTCGCCCGAGACGATGTCGTAGCTGACGGCAATGACGAAGAGGGGCAGCAGGGCGATGAGGATGAAACCCAGATCGAGGTGCCCCGCGGCTGCGAGACTCGGATTCAGCGTCTCCGGCTCGTAGAGCTGTCCCTCGAGCGCCAGCAGGCGAATTCGCAGATTGGCCGTCTCGACCTCCGCCCTCCCGCCGGCGAGCGCCGACAGTCGGGACAGCGGCTGCGATGCCGGAAGGGCCAAGTAGTACAGCAACTCGCCCGCCTCGGTCGCCGGAGGGTAGAAGGCAACAAGATGGGCGAGCTGATCCCGGTAGGCGGCTTCGGCCGCTGCCGCGGCGTCGTCGGCCGCCTGGATGCTCCGGTTGCCCTGCCAGCCCGCGTAGACCCCGAGCGCTAACAACAGAGCCGCCGTGACCGTGACGCCGCCGGAGCGGATCACCCGGGCGAGCTCGAGCCGGACCAGGCGCGTCCACGCTCGGGCGCTCTCGGACGTCATCTTGCCGGCCGTCACCCTGACCGGCGGTCCACGCCCACTCGCGGCAGCCGCTTGCGGCCCAGCCCGAGGCCGGCGAGAGGCAGGCCGATCCACAGCCCCAGCGCGGCCAGCGAGAGAGGCCGATCAGTCAGCGCCCGGCGAAGCGAAGGCAGGTCCGGCTCGAAAACCGGGAACTGTGTCCAGTGCTGGCGCGCGAGGCGCTGGGCGCGGTCGTTCTCGTAGTGGATCTCATGGGTGTGGAGGTCGTTCAGCCGCTGGATGATGGCATAACGATGAGCCTCGGCCTGCGACCGGAATGCCTCCACTGCCTCCGGCCCGGTTCCCGCCGCCGCCATCGACAGGTCCCGTACCGCCAGGTGGGGAGCGAGCAGCCCCAGCCACGACATGACCCCGTCTTGCCTGCGATGGACGGCGAGCAGTTCCTGGTGCTGTTCCTCGATGATCCGGCTGGTAACCGCCTCTCCCTCGCGGCTCACCACGCCTGCCCAGTTGATCGGAAGCTCCTCGACCGACGCCACCTGGTAGCGCGCCAGGTATTCGTCGCGCAGGGCGCGGAAGAAGGGATCGTCCGGGTTGTGGCTGTCCCCGACGCTTCGCTGTGCCTCCTCCACCTGGGCGGTGAACTGGGCGCGCGACGGTATGGGGTGAAGCGCGTTCGCAAGGGAAGCGCCGAGGCGGGGGGCGGCAACGCACAGCGCGACCCAGATGGCGACGAGCTGGACGAGAGCGGCACGTGAGGAGGCGGTGCGTGAGGAGACCCAGACGGTCATCAGCACCCATCCCGCAAGATACGCGGCGTAGATCGCCGCAAGCGCGAGCATCCGCCCGATGGAGGGTTGCTCTCCGCCTCCGACGGCGACGAATGCAGCCGTAACCAGCCCGATGGGCAGGGCCGCCGCCGCCGCCGCCACCCCGAGGCCCAGCGCCTTCCCCGCCAGGATCCGGGCCGGGGTCGCACCCTGGGCCAGGAGGAGCGGAAGCGTCCCCTGTTCCCTCTCTCCACTAACGGCCGCGAACCCTGCGGCCACCACGAACAACGGAAGGAGAAGCCCCAGCACGACAGCCGGCGTGAGCCGCCCGAAGTTCAGCAGCGCCGTCGCATGCCGCGCGTCGCCGAAGCTGGCGGCATTCTGCCGGTGCCCCTCGAGGAAGAGCGATGTCCCCGCGTAGGCACCGGCGCCCGGGTCGAAGAATGCCAGGGGCGCCTCCTCGCGGAAGACGAGAAACCCGTAGTGAATCACCCGGTGCGGATGACGGTCCGGCTGCTCCGCCCACTGCTGGTCGACCACCGCCTGATAGCGGGCACGCTGTTCCGCCTCGCTGGCGGCGTGGTGCCACGCTCCGAGGACCGAGACGACCCCCAGAGCGACGACGAGCCCCAGCAGGAACAGGACGTAGCGATCCTCGCGCATCGCACCCACCTGTCGGCGCGCGATCAGCAGGACGTTGTTCACTGTGCGACCGATGCCGCCTCAGTCCGCTCCCCGCCCCCGGCCGAGCCCGCCCCCCGCGCCCGCGCCTGCCAGGGCCAGGAGGCCCGCCCGCACCGTGCGCG
>VYDD01000361.1 GCA_009843625.1 Gammaproteobacteria bacterium
GGTTCTGATGGTCGTCTCGATCGGCGCCGTCGCGTCACCTTCCCAGGGCGCCGCCTACTACGAGCGCGACGGCTATTACGCCAAAGACGACCCTGCCCACAGGGAGGTGAGCGCATGGGCCGGCAAGGGAGCGGAGGACCTCGGCCTCACGGGCCCGGTCGATCCGGAAGTATTCAAGGCGGTGCTCGAGGGCGAAGTGCCCGACGGCTCCGGCCGCAGGCTCGGCCGCAGGCGCAAGGACGGCGTCCTGCAGCACCGGCCCGGACGCGACCTCACCTTCTCGGCCCCCAAATCCGTCTCGCTCGCCGCGCTGGCGGGCGGCGACGCCCGTGTCGTCGAGGCCCATGATGCGACCGTCGAACGCACCCTCGCCTGGGTCGAGGGCAACGCCGCTGAGACCAGGATGAAGGACCCGGAGACGGGCCGCATGGTCCGGGCCGGGGACCAGAAAACGCTCATCGCCACCTTCCGCCACGACACCTCGCGCAACCTCGACCCCCAGCTTCACACCCACGCGGTGCTGGCCAACATGGTCCGGGGTCCGGACGAGAGGTGGCGGACGATGTCCAACGAGGCGCTCTACCGCCGCCAGAAGCTGATCGGCATGCTCTACAGGAGCGAGCTGGCGCAGGGACTGGGGAAGCTGGGCTACGCGATTGAGAAGACACACGCCGACGGGCGGTTCGAGGTCGCGGGCGTTCGCCGCGAGGTGATCGAGGCGTTCTCGACCCGGCGGGCGGAGATCGAGGCGGCCATGGACGAGAGGGGCCTGGGAACGCCGGCCGGGAACCAGCGCATGGCCGAGCGCGCGGCGCTCATGACCCGCGCCCACAAGCGCGACGTGGACAAGAGCGCGCTCAGGGGCATATGGGAGAAACAGGCCGCGGACCTCGGATTCGACCCCAAGGCCCTTGTAACCGAAGCGATCTCCAGGGCCGCCGGCCTCGAAGGCGCGGGGGAGGCCCGGGAGCCGTCGCAGGACCGGGGATCTGCCGGTGAGGCCGTGGAATGGGCCGTGTCGCATCTCGCGGAGCGCGAGGCCGTGTTCGCCCGCGCCGACGTGCTTGCCGCCGCGCTGGCCTGGCGGCCGGGTGCGGTGTCCGCCCGGGCGGCGGAGAGGGCGCTGGACGATCTCGAAAGAGGGGGCCGGCTCCACCCCGCTCCGGCGCTCAAGGGAGGCGACGGCCTGACCACCGAGGAGGCGCTCGCGGACGAACGCGAGACGATCGGGCTGATGCGCGACGGCCAGGATCGGGGCCGGGCGGTAATGCGCACCTGGATGGTGCAGGCGCATCTGCACAAGGGACCGCTGACACAGGGTCAGAGGGAAGCGGTCAAGCTCATCCTCTCGGCCAGGGACCGCGTCGTCGGCGTGCAGGGCTATGCCGGGACCGGCAAGACCACCATGTTGAACCGCGCCCGCGTGTTATTGGAAAAACGCGGGTTCGAGATCAAGGGCCTTGCGCCGTCGGCCTCGGCGGTGAAGACGCTCGGAACCGAGGCCGGGATCGAGAGCGAGACGCTGCAGCGCTTCCTCGCGCGAAACGCCGGCGTGGCCGGGGGGCAACTCACCGGAAAGGCCGAGAAGCAGATGCGCGCGGCCTACGGCAAGACGGTGCTCGTGGTGGACGAAGGGTCCCTCGCCTCCACGCGCGAGATCCGAGACCTCCTGCGGGTCGCCGGCGCCTTGCGCATCCCCAGGGTCGTGCTGGTGGGCGATGAGAAACAACTCGGCGCCGTGGACGCCGGCAAACCCTTCGCGCAATTGCAACAAGCCGGCATGAAGACCGCTGTGATGGACGACATCCTGCGACAGCGCGACCCGGAGCTTAAAGCCGCGGTCGAGGCGAGCCTCGCCGGTGAGATCGGCCGCGCATTCGAGAAGCTGGGATCTAACGTCGCGCAAGTGAAGGCAGACAACATCGCGGGCGCGGTGGCGGCGCGCTGGCTCGAACTGTCCCCTGGGGCGAGAGAGAACACCGGCGTCATGGCGCCCAGTCATGAACTTCGCCGGAAGATCAACGCTCACATCAGGGAGCGTCTCGCGCGCGAGGGCAGAATCCACGGCCCCGCCTTCAGGGGCGAGCGGCTCGTCTCGCGCGGTTACACCAACCCCGAGAAGTCCCTCGCCGCGAACTACGCCCCGGGTGACGTCGTGACCTTCCACCGCCCCTACAAGCGCCTGGGCGTCGAGAAGGGCGACGAACTCCGCGTATCGGGCGTGGATCACAGGAACCAGACGGTGATGCTCGAAGGCAGGGACGGCGGGAGCGTTTCATGGAAGCCCGGGCGGATTGCGGGGCGGAGCGGCGGCGCCGAGGTCTACCGGGCCGAAGAGGTCGAGCTCCGGGCCGGCGACCGCATCCGCTGGACCCGCAACGACAAGGGCTCGGGCCTCGTCAACAGTCGCACGGCTGAAGTGCTTTCGGCCGGGAAGGGCCGCGTCTCCTTCCGCCTGGAAGACGGGCGCAGGCTCGACATGACCCCGGGCGATCCCCGACTGCGCCATCTCGACCATGCCTGGGCCTCGACCGTGCATGCCTTCCAGGGCCGGACCGTCGACAACGTGATCGCCGCGATGCAGGCCAACCACCCGCACCTCACCACGCAGAAGAGCTTCTACGTGGAGATCAGCCGCGCACGCGACCGGGCGGAACTCGTGACCGACGACGCAAGGGCCCTGCGCGAGCGGCTCGAAACCGTCACCGGCGAGCGCATCGCGGCGCTCGAAGGCATCGGCGAGATGCCCCGCGAGGCGGCGGGCAAGGGCGTCGAAGCGGTGCGCGGGGAAATGCCGGCGCCGGAACCCGGCAAGGCCAGGGAGGTGGACCTCGGATTGTGAGAACAGGCGCGCGCATTGCGTCGCGCAGGGTTTTGAAGAAACCACCCATAGAGGAGCAACAGGATGAGCCAGGAAAACACGGATACCCCGGCGGTCGAGGCCGGCAAGGAGGAGAAGCGCATGCCCCAC
>VYDD01000014.1 GCA_009843625.1 Gammaproteobacteria bacterium
AGGGTGATGCCGCCGCCGAAGTGCTTCGCCAACGTGAGGATGTCGGGTACGACTCCCTCCTGCTCGAACGCAAAGGTGTCACCCGTCTTGCCCAATCCCGTCTGCTCCTCGTCGAGGATGAGCAGCATGCCCCGCTCTTCGCATCGCGCCTTGAGCTCCGACAGCCAGCCTTGAGGCGGCTCGATCACTCCCCCGGCGGAGAAGATCGGCTCCGTCAGCACCGCCGCGGGACGCGACGTGGTCTGGGCGTCGATCAGCTCGAACGACGCGTCGAGACAGGCAATGTCGCAGGAATCGGGCTTGAGCCCGATCGGACAGCGGTAGCAGTAGGGCGCGAGCATCGCCATCAGCCCCGCCTGCGGCGGGCCGTATCCACGATGCCATCCCGCGAACGTGAGGGCCCGGGTCGTGTCCGACATACCGTGGAAGGACACGTGGGGGCTGGCCACCTCGAACCCACCCGTGTACTTCCGCGCGATGTTGATGGCTGCCTCGTTGGCGTCGGCGCCCGACTGCAGGAACAGGCTTTTGCGTAGGGGCTCCGGGAGCAGCCGCGCGAGCCGTTCCGCCAGCCGGATCTCCTGGTCGTTGTAGTAGCTGCTGTGCGCGTGGATCAGCCTCCCGCAGGCTTCCGCCACGGCCTCGACGATGGCCGGGTGGTTGTGTCCCAGCCAGGCGCACATCTGCCCGGAGTTGAAGTCGAGATAGCGTTTCCCGTTGACGTCCTCAACCTCGGAACCGCTTCCGCGCACGAAGATCGGCCCCGAGTTCGAAGCGTCCATGCGCCCGCCGAAGCTGAACTGTCGCGCCGCCTCCAGGAGGTCCCGCTCGGAGTCGCTCATGCTCGCTCCCCGTCGCTGTCTGGCTGGGGCCAGCGTACCGGAAGGCGCTAGATGACCGTCGGCGGCCGGTACTCCCCGGGGGTTGGGGTAATTCCTCAACCCTTGCGCTAGGCTCCGCCCATGCCTCAAGCTTGGCTCACCTGCGTGGCGGTTTGCGCCCTCGCGGTCCTGACGGCAGGGCTGCTGGCTACCCCCTCCCTCGCGCAGGCCGAGGACGACACGGTCACGACCACGCTCGAGCCGGGCCCGAACCTGGCCGGTTGGACCCAGTCCGCCGCAGACATCGAGGTCATCTTCGACGCAATTCCTGAGCTTGAAGTCGTCTACGCCTGGGATGGCCAGCACCAGCGGTTCCTTTGGGCCGTTCGCACCGACGCAGGCCTTCTCGGCGATCTAAAGGAACTCAATCCCGGCATGGGCCTGTGGCTCTTGCTGGGCGGGGAAGAGCCGTTTATCTGGACACGTCCCCTTGTCGAGCGCGCGGGAGCCTTGTCGCTGCAGGAGGGCTGGAACCTTGTCGCCTGGGCCGCAGGAGGCGGTGCATCCCCCAGCGATGCGCTCCAGGGTCTCAGCGACATCCTCACAGCTGCTGCCGATGCCACCGGCGCCGAGCCCTCGTCGCTGAGCAGGGGTGGGGCCTTCTGGCTCAAAACCTCGGCCCCCGCCGTGTGGGAGCAGCCGACTACCCTCGCCAGTCCGGAAAGAATGGAGGCGATTCAGGATCTGCCTTGGGTCAAGGATGGGCTGACCGACTTTGAGGAGGCTTCCGTTGACGATCTCCGGTACCTGGCCGAGGCGAGGCCGAGGTCGTTCAGAGCCCTTATGCAGAAGAGCTGGATTGAGGGTCAGCACGATCTCGCCATGCAAAATGTGTTGCTCTATCTCGCGCACATGGCTCGGCAATCCCGCGAAGCGCCCGTGTACGACATCTTGCAAATGACTCTGTTGGATTCCGTTACACGCTCCAACCACGCCCTTAGAACCGCGATGAGTGAAATTGTATTTGGGAGGCAGGAAGGGTGGGAACAATCCCTGCGGAAAATCGCGGCTGCAAGTAGACGAGAGGAAGACATCACAGGATGGAACATATCCCTTCAGTACATCCGCGAGCGCGATCCTGAAGTTTCCGAAATAGTAGAGAAAATACCATGGATTGCTGAAATACTTCGAGGCAGTAGTGTGAGAGAAGACGATCTCAATGACCACTCTGCCATTCTGAGGACTGTAACGAGGATGTACATCCGATACCCACTGTTGCTCGATAAACTCCTCTCGTGGGAGTGGTTCTCAGAGACGCCATCTCGCAGTACTTACTCCATAGTCGAGTCACTGGATAATTTAGCGCGATACGTCGGAAAAGATTTTGCTCTACTTGTCGCTGGAATGCCGTTTTTGGACACCATCGATGGTTACGAATGGGAGGCTATGGAATTCCTTCAGGGTCTTGCGAGGTCCGATAAACAGGAAGTTGTAGAGACCGTTGCCCGTGCTTCTTCAGTCGATGGTATCGATGACGAAGGAGCACTCTTGCTGCGACTTGCGTACCTGCAGGCGAATGACGTGCCGCTTGGGGGGGTACTGGGCAACATGGCGTGGCTTGGGGATGGCGTAGCCGACTCGGAGCGGAGCGCCGCCGTGCTTGTGCAGCATCTGGCGTTCGAAGCGGAGCCACTGCTTCATTCGCTGGCCGCTAGGGGTTGGCTGGACGACGGGGTCAGCCGCGCGGAAGAGGGAGTCCTGGACCAGTTCCTGAGCCTTGCCGGGAGGGTGGCGCGCAAAGACATCGCAGTAGCGGTGCGCATCAGTGGCATGCCGTTCCTGGACTCGGTCGATGGTGCTGACGCTGCGGCGATGAGGTCGTTGGTTGGGATTCACTGGGAAGGGAGTGAGTCGCCGCTGATGGACATACTCGACCATCCCACCCTTGAAGGAGGGCTTGCAGACGAGGACACCCCCCTTGTTGCCGTCCTCCACGATGTTGGGCGCGGCGGCGGCGCGGATTTCAACAAGGACGTTGCCCTCGCGGTCCTGGAACCGGGAGCATTCAAGGTTGAGACCCGCGTCGTGCCGGTTCCAGGGTTGGAAGAGGTGAGGCTGGCCGTTGTAGCC
>VYDD01000069.1 GCA_009843625.1 Gammaproteobacteria bacterium
ATCACGAGCCGGGTAGGGATCGCGGCCCTGGCGAGGTCGCGCCCGAAGCCCAGGGCGTACATAAGGATGCCGGCGGCGAAGATGCCGCCCGCCTGGAAGCCCCCGCCCGGCACGTAGTCCCCGTGGAACTGGACGTACAGGGCGAAGAGCAGGATCGGTCCGATGAGGATCTTGGCGGCAATGCGCAGGATGATCTGGTCTCTCATGATGCGCCGTCCCCGTCCTCATCGTCCGCGGGCGGCCTTCCTCCGCGGCGCGGCCGTCGGCTCCCCACGAACAGCGTCAGCACCCCCACCATGGCCGCGAAGACGACGGTGGTCTCGCCCAGGGTGTCGTAGCCCCGGTAACTGGCCAGCACCGTGGTGACGATGTTGGGGATGTGCACCGCGAGCGCCTCCCCGGGTTCGGCTGCCAGCGGCACTTGATCCGCCAGATACTCCGGAGCGACGTGGCGGTGGACCGGATTGTCGGGTTCGCCCCAGCGCGGAAGGTCGTAGGTGCCGTAGACCAGCATGCCGCCAGTGACCAGCACGATGAACAGGGGAAGCACCGGGGAGTGCTTCCTCCGCTTCTGACGGGTGCCCACCAGTGCGACCGTGCCGAGCGCCAGGATGGTGGAGACGCCTGCCCCCACTGCGACCTCGGTAAACGCCACGTCCACCGCGTCGAGCACGACGAAAAGGGCCGCCGAGAGGAAGCTGTAGATCCCCATCAGCATCACGACGGCAACCAGGTTGCGCATGCGCAGGACGCCGAAGGCCGTGATCGCCAGCAGCCCGAGAAGGGCGAAGTCGACGGTTGATTCCATCAGTGTCCTTCCTCGTCCTCGTGCTCGATCGGCTCGACCTTGCCGTGCAGGGCGGCCTTGGCCAGCGCATGGGTCGCCACCGGGCTGGTGAACCAGAGAAAGCCCAGAATCATGATCAGCCTCAGCGTCACGCCGCTGATCCCGGCCTGCAGCATGAGCCCGGTGAGGATGAAGAAGCTGCCCATGGTATCGGTGAGTCCGGCCGCGTGCATGCGCGTGAAGACATCGGGCATGCGCAGGACGCCGATGCCGCCGATGACCACGAAAAAGCTGCCGAGCAACAGGAGTGCGGCGCTGAGGTAGTCGAGAACCATCTCCATCAGCCGGACTCCGTCTCGCCCGGGTGCGGCCCCGAGGCTCCCAGACTACCGAACTGGAAGAACTTCAGCACCGCGATCGTGCCGATGAAGTTGAGAAGCCCGTACGCGAGCGCCAGGTCCAGGAACTCGGGCCGTCCCGTGAAGAAGCCGATGAGCGCGATGGTGAGGACGGTCTTGGTGCCGAACATGTTGACCGCCAGGACCCGGTCGTACACGGTGGGGCCGAGGAGCGCCCGGGCCATCGCCATGGCCATCGTGACCAGGACCGCGATCGAGGCGCCGACCACCATCATGATGCGCCCTCCAGGCGGCACACGCGACGGTCCATCTCGCCTTCCTCGGTGCCGTCCAGCGCTTCCCCGGTCAGGGCGTGGATGCGGAATCCCTCGGCGTCGAGGCGGACCGTGATGGTGCCCGGCGTCAGGGTGATGGAGTTGGCGTAGATGAAGCGCCCAAGATCGGTCTTCTGGTGCCCCTGGAAATCCACCACCCGGGGCCGGATGGGAAGTCGGGGCGAGAGGATCACGCGGGCCACGGCGAGGTTCGACTTGAAGACCTCGACGACGAGCCAGGGCAGATAGAAAAGGAGCCCCGGGACGATGTGGAACGGCGCCCCTTCCCTGTCGGGCAGCAGCATCCTCGTCACCAACAGCGCCACGCCCACGACCGAGGCCGCGCCCAGGCTGAGAAGCAAGTTCGTGTAGTGTCCCGACATGAGCAGCCACATGGCGTACCACAACAGGCACAGGCCGGCTACGCGCGCGACGGGACGTTGGGTCAAGGGCGAATGCGGACGGCTGGGAGAGGTCGGGGGTTCGGCGACGGGCAAGCTACCAAGTGGACTGTGCCCCGTCAATGATCAGCTGGGCCAGGCGTTCGATCGCCTCTTCGCGCGCCACTTCCTCGGTCTCGGACGCTTCCAGGAACTGCCCCTGCGCGCTCAGTCCTCCGTTCTCCCACAGGATCTCGTTGTTGACCACGTCGATCAGCTCGACCTGAAGGCTGATGCTCACCTGGCGCTGCAGCACCTCGGGGCCGGCGCCCGCCTGTCCGGCACGAAAGTTGGGGGTCCGGAGGTCGTAACGGCTGATGGTGCCGCGCAGGATGGCATCCGCGTTCTCTTCCGCACCCTGGTTGACGCCCAGACCCCTGGGGACCTCGCGCAGCAGGAACTGGTGGATCTCCTGGGTGATCTCGAAGAGGCCGGTCTCGTTTTCGAACGGAAGGATGGCCAGGCTCCGGATATGATCCGGAAAGCTGCCCCCGCGAAAGCTGTAGTTGCAGCCCGACAGCAGCACCATGGACAGAAGCGCGGCTCCCAACACTACGCGCGGGAGAGTCGGCACGAGAGCGGGAATCGCCTGGGCGGGACGTTTCATTCTGGTCGGGACTCGGGGATTCACGCTTACTCCTGGTTGCGGGGGAACCAGATGTCGGACGGATACGGCTCCACGGTCTCGACCGTCTCGAGCGTGAAGGTCAGCTCGCGGAAGTCGATGAGATTCCGGTAGGTCGCTTCGGCGGGAAAGCCGTCACGCAGGGGAAGTGAGAGGGAGAGTTCGTCCACCGCCTCGCCGTCGCGCAGGAGAGCGAGGGCGGCCACGTCGCCATTGTCGTCGAGTTCGTACAGGAGATCCGGCCGACTGCTCGAGTCATACGTTAGCCGAAGCGTGCCGTCGTCCGCTTCCCATCCCTGCGCCAGGCGGTAGTCGCCTCCGGGGCGGAAGATGCCGAGGGAGGACCAGAAGAGTGCCGGCGAGGGACGTGCGGATGGGGGCGCGATGGAACGACACCCCGATCTCTTCC
>VYDD01000103.1 GCA_009843625.1 Gammaproteobacteria bacterium
GCACCGGACGGCCTCTAATAATGAATATTCGGCTCGGTATAGACTGATGCCGATCCTCTTCTACAGCCCCGATCCCGACAACTTCTCGCTGCAGAGCACCTCCAACAACCAGGGGAGGGAGGAAGACGCCGCTCCGGAGCGCCTCTATCGGGACGCGATCCGGCAGTGGGAGGATGTGCGCGCCTCGGCTTCCCGAGCCTACACCTGGATGGTCGAGGAGGATGTCGCCCGCGAGCTGGCCCGCATCGATCTGCCGCTGTCCACCTACACGCAGTGGTACTGGAAGATCGATCTGCACAACCTGCTGCACTTCCTCACGCTTCGCGTGGATGATCACGCCCAGTGGGAGATCCAGGAGTTCGGGCGGGTGATGGCGGGGATGCTCAAGCGCGTGGCCCCGATGAGCTTCGAGGCCTGGATCGACTACCAGGTGTGCGGCGACAAGCTGAGCCGAATGGAGCTGGAGGCCCTGGCCACACTGCTCGCGCCGGGAGAGGATGGCGGGCTGGAGGTAAGGCAAGGTGGCGGATCGCTCAGCTTCGAGGAACTGCGCGGAATGGGGATGGCGCCGCGGGAAGTCCGCGAGCTGGTCGGCAAGATCCGGCGCCGGACCGCTCCGGATTTCGATCTGGATCTTGCGCGCTTCCGGAGTGCCGAGGACGTGGCCGCGGAGATGCACGAGGCGGTGCCCGGGAACTTCGAGTAGGGAAGCAGTGGACGGCTCGAGCCGGATTCCGGTCATAACCCTTCGGATCCCGCGCACTGTAGCCGTTGAGGGGATGAGTGTTTTGAAGACGAGTATGAGCGACGCAGGAGGACCAATGCACGAGCACGACAACTCCCGGACAAGGCCGGCACCGGACCGCGTTCCTCGCTGGCCCACCTTTGCGGCGCTGGCCCTGGTTCTGGCCCTGACAGGGCCGGTGGCAGGGCTGTGGGCGCAGAACCCGGACGCCGGGCCCCGCCCGATGACCATCGTTGACCTCATTGAGGTCCCGACGCTCGGCGACCCGCGCATTTCCCCTGACGGCACCCGGCTGCTCTTCGTGCGCCGGGACGCGGACTGGGAGGAAAACGGGACCGCCGCCCACATCTGGAGGGTGGACGCGGACGGCGGCAACCTGATCCAGGTCACGAACGGCGAGAACGGGGAGACGAGCCCGCGCTGGTCGCCCGACGGAAGCCGCATCGCGTTCCTCGCGCGCAGGGGCGAGGACGAGCACCCCCAGATCTATCTGCTGAACGCGATGGGGGGAGAGGCGAGCGCCCTCACCGACCACCCCACGGCGGTCTCGAGCATCACCTGGGCCCCGGATGGGAGCGGCATCTACTTCGTCGCCTCGGACGAACTGCCCGAAGAGGAGCAGGCCGCGCGCGCCGCCGGGGACGATGTCTTCGCCTTCGACGAGGACTATCAGCAGCTCCACATCTGGCGCGCGAGCGTGGAGGGCGGGGAGACGAGCCGGGTTACGGAGGGGGACTACTCGGTCACCGGATACTCGCTCTCGCGCGACGGCACCCACATCGCCTTCCATCGCGGAGAATCGCCGCTTTTCGAGGGCGTGGACCGGCGCGAGGTCTGGGTGATGCGTTCCGATGGCAGCGACGCACGCCAACTGACCCGCAACTCGGTGCCGGAATACAATGCGCGCCTGTCTCCGGACAATCAGTGGGTGGCCTTCCACGCGGACTCGAACGAGGACTTCGACTTCTACTACAACGACAATCTCTTCCTCGTCCCGGCATCCGGAGACGGGGAGGCGCGCGTGCTGCTGCCCGACATGCCGCACGGGGTCGACGCCGTCGCGTGGTCGGGCGACGGTGAGGCCATCTTCTTCCGCGCCAACACCGGCGTGCGCGAGGAGCTGATGCGCGTGGACATCGAAGGCGAGCGTCTGACGCAGCTGACCGAGGGCGATCATCAGGTCATCAACTGGCAGTACGCGCCCGCGCTGGACGCGCACGTCTTCGGGCTGAATCGCGCGGACAACCGGGGCGATCTGTGGGTGATCTCCGGCGACGGCTCACCCGAGCGCGTGACCCGCGTCTTCGACTACCTCACCGAGGATTTCATGCAGCCGCGCCAGGAGGCCATCCGCTGGCGCGGTGAGGACGGCGTCGAGGTCGAGGGGCTGCTCTTCTATCCGCTCGGCTACGAGGAAGGCACCCGGTATCCGCTGGTGGTGCAGACGCACGGCGGGCCCGCCTCGTCGGACAAGTTCCAGTTCTCCACGGCGGGCAACTTCGTGCAGGTCCTGAACGGGATGGGCTATTTCGTCTTCAAGCCCAACTACCGGGGCAGCACCGGGTACGGCGACGACTTCCTGCGAAACATGGTGGGCAACTACTTCGACCAGGCCCACCTCGACGTGATGACGGGGGTGGACCACCTGATCGATCTAGGCCTGGTGGACGGCGCGCGCATGGCCAAGATGGGGTGGAGCGCCGGCGGGCACATGACCAACAAGATCATCACCCACACCGGCCGCTTCAAAGCCGCCGCCTCGGGGGCGGGCGCCGCCAACTGGGTGTCGATGTACGCGCAGAGCGACATCCGCGTCTACCGCACTCCATGGTTCGGCGGCACCCCCTGGGAGGAGGACGCACCCGTCGCCCAGTACTGGCAGGACTCACCCCTGCGCGAAGTGTGGCGGGTGAGCACGCCGACGATCTTCCTGGTGGGCCAGGAGGATGCCCGCGTGCCAATGCCGCAGTCGGTGGAGATGTACCGCGGGCTGAAGCACAACGGCGTTCCGACGCATCTCTACGTGGCGCCGCGCGCTGGACATGGCTGGACCGAGCTCCGCCACCAGCTCTTCAAGGCCAACGTGCACCTGGAATGGTTCGAGCGCTGGGTGCACGACCGCGAGTACGAATGGGAAGAGGCGCCGGGGGGCGAGGAGGAGGCGCGGGCTACGACGGCCGCGG
>VYDD01000194.1 GCA_009843625.1 Gammaproteobacteria bacterium
GTCCCTGCAACCCCCGCCACCCCGACCAGCGCGCGCGTCACCATGGTTGTGGCTGCGGGCTGCCGCGCAGCGTCATCAGCAGGTCCTGGGCGGCCTCGAAGTTGGGCGCCCGCTCCAGCGCGCGCAGCACCGTGCGGCGGGCGCTGGCCACGTCGCCGGCCTGGTACTGCGCCAGTGCCAGCTGGTAGAGCGCCCCGGCCATGTCCACGGGATCGAGCGCCACCAGGGCTTCGCGCGCGCGAACCGCGACGGGATGGAGCGCCCGACCGGCGGCCAGCTCGGCCAGCCGGCCGTGGGTCTCCTCGTCGAACGGGTAGATGTTCACGGCCCGCTGCAGGGCCTCGATGGCCCCCGTCCCGTCCCCGGCCGCTTCCCTGAGTTGCGACTCTTCCAGATTCGCCTCCAGGAAGGACTCGTCGATGCTGGTGAGGGCCTCGAGCTCGCGCAGCGCACCGCCGCTGTCGCCTCCCTGGATGTGGATGCGCGCGAGCAGCCAGCCCGGGCTACCCGGTCCCGCGTACTCCGGGAACAGGTCGCGGGCGCGGGCCAGGTACTCCTCGGCCTCGTCGAACCTCTCCTCGTCGAAGAGCTGCGCACCCATCGCCATCTGCGCGATGAAGTTGCCGGGGTGAGCCGCCGCCAGTCGCGCCACTTCGTCGGGAGCGCGCGAGCCCCGTTCACCCAGCGCGGGCAGGGGCTCGACCGCCGCCAGCGACCCGGCAAAGCGATCCTCGAAGTAATCCGTGAAGATCCGGTCGAAGCGCTCGATCTCCGTGCCCAGCACCCGTTCGAACACCTCCTCGGTGGTGGCGCCCGCCGCGTACTCGCGGAGCATGGCCACGAGCGCCTCGGGCCCGTGATCGCGCGCGATCAGCTCGCAAACCAGAGACGCCTGGTAGTAGGAGTGGACCACCTGGTCTCCATAGCTCGGGCGCACGAAGCCGTTGTTGAGTTGGCTGACCGGCAGGACGCGGCCCTGGTTGTAGGCGATCAGGAAGCCCGGATTCAGGTTGTGTCCCCAGGAAGGCGCCCCGCGGCGCTGCTCGTAGACGGCGAATCCCTCCGCCAGCCAGCGCGGCACGCGGTGGTTGGAGAGCGCGAGATGAAAGACGTGTGCGATCTCGTGCCAGAGGGTGGACGCCCAGTTGAACTCGCCCCGGTCGCGGGCGGACGGGGAATCCATGGCCACCACGGAGCCGAAGCTCACCCCGAGCGCGCCGAGGCCGGCGAGCCCGACCGTGCGCACCGAGAAATCGGCGTGGCTCGGGAAGAGTTCGAGCCGGATCGGGGTGGGCGGTTCGTACTGGTAGCGCTCGGCCAGGGCCTGGTAGGTCTGCTCGGCCAGCTCGGCCACGAACGGGGCCAGCAGCTCCGCTTCCCGACCGTCGATGGCGATGATGAAGTGCTCGGTCTCGGTGATGCGGTAACGCTCGAAGGTATCGAGCAGGTCGAGGGTGTTCTTGTACCACGGGTTGAAGGGATCGCCCGCGAAGGCCCGCTCGAGTTCGGCCTGGCCCTCCTCTATCGCGCCCACCCGCAACTGGTTGATGCCCAGGATGCCGCGTGCCTTCCACGAGTAGGGATCGATGTCCACCGCTTCGGCGGCGAGCGTGACCGCGTCCGCGTAGCGGCGGGTCTGCACCGCCATGTCGGCCACTGTGGTGAGAAGACCGGGGTACTCCGGGTTCAGCGCGCGCACCTGCTCGCGAACCGCCCCGAAGTCTTCGTGGCGGTCGCGCAGGAAGAAGGTCGCCGCGAGCACCGAGAGCGCCTCCAGCGACGACGGGTTCACCTCCAGGGCGGCGCGCGCCTCCTCCTCGGCCGCCGGGTAGTCCTCCAGACGAAGATGCAGGCGCGCCAGCAACGTCCGGGCCGGGACCAGGTCGGGGTTGATTTCGAGGGCGCTCCGCGCCGTGCCCATGGCCTCGGGCGAGCCATCGAATTCAAGCGCCAGCGCCATCCCCAGGATCGCCTGCGGATGGCGGGGATTGCGGGCGAGCACCTGTTGATATGATTCGCGCGCGTCGGGACTCCGGTAGGTATCGAGGAAGAGCTGTCCCGTGCGCAGGTGCGGTTCCGGGTTGGACGGGTCCGCGGCCACGGCCTCGTCGTAGGCCCGCAGCGCGTCCTGCAGCAGCGGCGATTCCTCGACCCCCAGATGGCGCACGGCGATGCCCACCGCGGTGAGCTCGGCCGACGACAGCGAGGTGGTCCGGTTGTAGAAGTCGATGAAGCCGTCGAAGGTGCGCATGGCTTCGTCGCGCTGGCCGGTGCGCAGCTGCAACTCCGCAAGGTTTACGCGGGCGGTGACCTGGTCGTCGGCCCCGCCCGCCATCGCCGCGCGGAAGCTGGCCGCCGCCTCCTGATGGCGCCCCAGTTCCACCAGCACTTCGCCGAGCACGTTTTCGAGCGCTGCACCGTGACGGTCGCGGCCGTCACGGGCCGCTTCCTCCGCCTCCTCGTATCGTCCCACCAGGGCGAGCGCTCGCGCGAGCGCTCGATGCACGGTCACCGTGGCGTCACGCCCGCGCGCCAACCGCCGCAGCTGGCGGATGGCGTCGTCGTACTCCCCGCTCTCCAGCGCCGCGAGCGCGCTCGCCTCGGCCTGCGCGGCCAGCGGCGCGGCCACGGAAGGAGCAATCGCGAGCGCCAGCAGGAACGCGGCGCGCATCAGCGACCGCGGCTGGAATCCGGCCTTCACCGTCCTCCTCCCCCTTCCCGCTCCCGGATCGCCCGCGTGGTCAGCGTCAGTTCCACCAGCAGCCCCTCCAGCTCCGCCTCGTACTGTTCTGCGTCCATGGTGTCCTTGAGCGCGGTGAGCGCGGCGATCTGCTCCTCGAGGGCCTGCCGCTGCCCGTAGAGCGCCGCGAGCTCGGGGTCCGCCGCAATCTCGGCGTCCGTCGGGGGGGGGGGGGGGGGGGGGGGGG
>VYDD01000423.1 GCA_009843625.1 Gammaproteobacteria bacterium
GCCGCTGGATCCGTCCCCCAGGGGCAGACCGTCGTCGTCAGGGATATCACAGACCACCTCCCGGGGTTGCGGGCGGATACCGGAGCGCCGGAACGCGCGCACCGACGCACACAATCGGGTGCGCGATCCGCCGCCGAAGCGTTCGTCGGGCGCGGGCGCGACGGTGGTGCGGTCGCCGCCGGGACCGGCGGTCGCACGCTGGGCCAGGACCGGCGCCACGGACCCCCGGGTTGTCAGGAGCCGATCGGGTCTCGCGTCATGAGTTCCGGAAACAGGGAGAAGTCTCGATCCCGGGTGAGGAGCGCCTCGGCCCCGTGGGCCACGCATATGGCGGCGATTCTGGCGTCATGGACGACTCCCCCGATCACGCGGGGGCGGCGCACGAAGCTCTCCAGTATCTCGGGGAATCCCTCGGTCTCTCCTATCAGGCGAACCGACGGGGAGGCCATCCAGGCCGACAGCTGGCGCCACGATTGCTCCGGACTCGTGGCGTTCGCCCCCCAGATGCGGGGATTGGTCACCACGCTCGCGAACTCGTAGCAGCAGGGCCAGGGAATGGACCAAGAGGCATCGCCCTCCGCCAGCTCCCGTACGATCGACGCGGCCGCGTCGTGGTGCCGCGATTCGCGGCGGTGCGCGTACACGAGCAGGTTCGTGTCGACGGCGATCACCGCGACCCGGGCTCTCCGTAGATCACCTCACGGAGGTCCTGCCAGGAGAACGCCTCCAGGGGATCCCGTTCTCCTGCCTCGCCCACGCTGTGGTCAGGGAGCCGGTAGCGTCTGCGCGGAGTGGGGGCCGAGAGCACCTGGCGCAGGCCCTCTTCGACGACGGCGCGGAGAGGGCGGCCGGTCCGCTGCGCGTGCCGCTTCGCGCGTGCCAAGAGCTCGTCCTGGATGTCGAGCGTCGTCTTCACGGTTGCCATAGTAGCCATATTATCCTCTATGGGTCAGCCATACTAAACATGCTCTCGGCGAATGCGATCAGTGTCGCCATGTCGGGGGACCCCCGGAGCATGTAGAGCACGCCCGTCGCCTCGTCCCAGACATGCACCGTTACGCGGAACTGCCTGTCGGTGATGCTGTAGTGAACCCGCGCAGGCCGGCCCGCGATCTGCAGCGTCTCGCGGACGCTGGTCTGGCTGCCGTTGTCGTAGGTGGCGGTCGCCTCCTTCGCCGAGTACTTCGAATTGATGCCGGAGGCGGAGATGACGAGACGAAAGCCGTCGTAGAACGCCTCGAAGTACCCCGCGTCGGCCTCATCGCCGCTCACGGCGTAGGTGAACGTCCAGCCCTGGGGCAGGTCCGGCTCGCGCCAGTGGGGGAACGTCCGCGCCTCGGCCAGACTCGTCGCCTCCGCGAACGGGACTGTCGGGCGCGCCGGGACCCGCGGGCCCACCGGCTTCGTGGCGCCGGTCCAGCCGGCGGGGACGAGCTGGAAGGGACCCTGCACGATCGGGGCGGTGAGCGAGGTCCCGCCGAGGTTGGGCAGTTCGCCCCACCGGAGGGTAGCGGAGACGTCCGGGGCGATCTCTCCCGAGCAGCCGGTGAAGGAGTACGCTATCGACTCGACGCCGAACTCCGCCGTGAACGCGGTACCGGGCGGCCCGGCCCGCACCTCCGTGATCCGGTAGCGCACGAAGCAGCCCGGGGACGCGTTCCACTCCACGAGATCGCCGGCCCCGACGTTGTCGAGGATCGCCGTCCTCGAGGCGCCGCTGGCGTGCGTCTTGTGGATCCGGAGGATCGTCGCGGAACCGTCCCTGAGGCCCTCGTAGGTCGTGACCGGTGCCGCCGTGCCGTCCCCGGCCTCGCGCAGGAACGAGTGGCTGCCCGCTCTCGTCACCGCTCCGGTGGTGTCGATCTCGTACGACGGCTCCCCGTCGAACAGGCTCCGGACGATCGAGAGCGCCGCCTCGAGGTGGGAGCCCCTGATGCTCCAGTCGGCCGCGAGGAGCTCGTACTCGGCCCGGGTCTCCGGGTCGTAGACCCGGATGCTGATGGGGAAGCCGGGGTCGCTATCCGGCCCCTCGGGGCTGAAGCTGACCACCGCCGGGCGACCGGCGACGACGCGCGTCTCCCGGGCGCCGGCCCCGTCCAGCCACGACGCCTCCTCCGGGTGATGCCACCCCGTGATGCTCAGGCCGCAGAGGTCGAAGGCGTAGTCGCGGTAGGTCTCGCCGTCCCGCCACGGCCGCTCCTCCGTGCGGAAGGTCGCGCAGTAGCCGTAGCGCGGCCCCTCGAACCCGATCCAGGCGGCCTCGAGTATCCACCCCTCGGGGAGCGCCGGGTCGCGCCAGTAAGGGAGCCGGCGCGCCTCGGCGAGCGTCTCGTACGAGCGGAACTCCTCGGGCTGGCGCGGCCCGCTGAAGTCGAGACCCGGCTCCGCGGTCGCGCCGGTCCACCCGGCGGGCAGGATCTGGTAGATGCCGTGGACGACGGGGGCGGTCAGACCGGCGCCGCCAAGATCGGGCCGCGCGTCCCACCTGAACGAGGCGGTGACGTCCGGGCCGATGTCTCCGCTGCAGCCGGTGAAGGCGTACGTCATCCACTCGACGCCGAACTCCCTCGCGGAAGTTGTTCCGGGCGGCTCAGGACTCACCTCGGTGATCCGGTAGCGGACGAAGCAGTTCGGGGCGGCGTGCCACTCCACGAGATCGCCCGCGCGAACACCGTCGAGCGTCGCGGCTCGCGAGCCGCCGTCGGCATCCGATTCGTGGATGCGGAGGACGGTCGTGGAGCCGTCGCGCGGCTCCTCGTAGGCGGTGACGGGTCTCAGGGCCCCGAGCTCATCCTCGCCCAGGAACGCGTAGCTCCCGGGGGTTGCGACGGCGCCGGTCGCGTCGAGGATGTCGGTCATCCGCGCGGGCACGGGCGCAGGGGCCGGCTACGAATCGGGCACGGGGCTGGGCGAAGGGGTCGCCGG
>VYDD01000377.1 GCA_009843625.1 Gammaproteobacteria bacterium
GGTTCGAGCACCTGCTCGGTTGAGTGGGGAAGCAGCTCTCCGAAGGGCGGCGGCCGGCCCGGGCGCCGCTGCCACAGCACGCGGACATACTCGGTGCCCTGCACGTAGGGAAAGATGAGCGACTCGCGCACGATTGCGGGAGCTGTGCTCAGGACCGGCGACGAACTTGCGGCTCCTGCCAGCGACGGCCCCATCAGGTCGATGAAGTTGGGAATCGCCACCAGGTCGACCTCCGATCCCTGCCGCTTCTCGAGCGCGTACTCGAGCATCACAAGCGTGGCATGGCCCTCGGCCGCCGCCCGGGCGGCGATCTGGCGGTCGTTGCCGCGCGCGCGCCCGGTCACCGCTTCGAGGTCGGCGAACTGGTCCTGGGCGGCGTGGACGAGCTCGTGGACCAGCACGCTCTCCACCGTCTCTTCGTCTTGGCCGGATCTCACGTAGAGGGCCACCGAGTCGGGATCGTAGAAGCCGGCGACCTGCTCGGTATACAGCGCCAGGAAGAGCGCGCCCAGATCGAGTGTTTCCGGCACGAGCCCCAGAAGCGCATAGCTGTCGCGGATGCGCTCCACTTCGCCCTCCTGAAACTCCTCATCGAGCTTGAAGGTCAGATACCGGACCAGCTCCTCCTCGCTTCGCCACTCGACGCGCACCGGCCCGGCAAAGCTCAACCCCGAGCGCTCGCTGATGTCCTGAAGCAGCGCGTTCGCCGTCTCCTGCAGGGCGGCATCCGACGAAACGACCTGCCCGCTGATGGGCGATGCCTGGCTGCACGCAACGCTGGGCAGGAGGATGACGACCAGGAGCGCCCACCACCGGGCCGGCAACGTGGCCACGTCGAGCATTCGGTGGATGCCCGGCCTCATCCCCGTCGCCCGGAACTCCCCGCGCGCCCGTAGCGATCATCGAGCCGGACCACGTCGTCCAGTTCGGGCGTCGACGCCTCCAGGATGTCCACGTCCGTCACCGCCTCCATGCGGTGCACGGTTCCGGGAAGGATGCGCACCGCATCCCCCTCCCTCATCATTCGCTCCTCCAGTTCATCCCGCGCGGGACCCAGCCAAAGCCGCATCGATCCGGCCAGCATATACAGGGTCTCATCCTTCTCACGATGGTACTGCAGCGAAAGCGCTTCGCCCGCGTTCACATGCAGGATCTTGCCCACGTAGCGTCCGGTGTGCGCCCAGATGAGCTCGTAGCCCCAAGGCTTTTCGACCCGGACGGAAAGTGTCTTCATCTCCAGGACTCCGCCAGTTGCCGCATCGCAGGGAATCTATCACCCGGGTGCAAGTGCCGGGGCAACGGCTCCCGTCCGGGCATCCCCCATGCAACAAACGCGCCCGCCACCCCTGCAGGCGGCGGGCGCGGATTGTTGCGGCATGCCGGCGCCGGCGTCAGCCTCCGAAGAACTCCTTGAACTTGTTCTTGTAGTCGTCGCTCTGCTGCACCCACATCTCGGTAATGGACGTGATGCCGTCCGGCTCCAGCACCACCAGATAGTGGGTGAACGACGCGAAATCGCCTACCTGCGCCGCTTCCAGCCGATCCATCCCGTTTCCGCGGGCATCCAGCGTGATCGTGTTGCCACGGGACGAAGTGCCGACGCCCGTGGGCGAGATGGCGGCGAGGTAGCTCTGGTAGTGCATTCCCGGAGGTGGCGCCGGCAGCCGGTTGAGTTCCACCAGCAGCGAGCTCTCGTAGAACGACCCGGAGCCCGAGCCGCCACCGAAGAAGGGCTCTATTCCGCCATCCGCACCCAGGTGGCCGAAGGTCATGGCCCCCTGCTGCATGAGGTTTGCGGGGTTCAGGTATTCCTGGAATAGGAACGGTCCCCCGTTGGGCGAACTCGCCTGTCCGGACTCGGCGCTCACCGCCACGTGCGTGAACTCGCCGAAGTTCTGATCCATGGACACTTCGAGCTTCGCGTGGTACACGTCCTCTGACGACGATGGCGAGAAGGTGGAGCCCATCATCATCATGTCCATGTCCATCGCGGGGTAGATCGTGGCGTCCGCGGAGGAGTAGGAACCCGAGCCCGCGTCGTACAGCCAAAGCTGATAGGAACCACCGGAGAGGGGCGAGAAGCCGCTCAGCGTGACGTCGATCTGGCCCGGAGCCGCAAAGGAGTTGGCGCCCCCGGAGAGCTCGGGCGCGTTGGGCACTACACCGGCCGGGAAGGGCGCCATGGCGTTGTTGATGACGTTTCCGGAGGCATCGATGTCGGGGCCCAGTTGCATGCGAACTGTGGGGCTTCCGGTCGGAAGGGCGCCTCCGCTCGGAGCTCCCTCGTACAGGAGCAGGTAGTTGAACTGGCCGGGGCCAACCATGGCGCCGGTCTCGTTGGAACCGAAAGGCGTGTTGGCTGCCGTGAAATCGTCCGCGGTGGACAGGCCGGCCCCCTCCGCCCGTCCGGGCCACATGTCACCGGGAACGGCCCTCAGCACGCAGTCGAAAACACCGGTGCCCTCCCCGTTCGTCTCGACCACACCAAGCCCGACCGGGTTCATCTCGGCCCTGATCGGGGTGATCCCGGCCTGCAGATCGAAATCACAGGCGACGTCTCCGTAGATGACGGTTTCGCCGGATGCGAAGGACAACTCGTCCGGCTCGTCAACCGGGTTGCCGGTCAGAACTTGATGCTGGTCCAACTCACCGTTCACCTGCAGCGTCATGCGGGCCAGCACGACCGTATAGGCCGTCGAAGGCTGGAGCCCCTGCACCTCGCCAAAGAGGTCCCAGTATCCTACGGGAGCTCCGTTCTGAAGAAAGAGAGTCAGTTCGAACAGGCCGAAGTGGGTACCCACCGCCGCAGAGCCCTCTCGCAGGGCCGGCAGCCGGGGATCCTGAGAAGAATTACGCACTGAGCCTCCCAGGTCCACCGCGGGAGCGGTACCTATGGGGTTGCTACGGGAACGAAG
>VYDD01000140.1 GCA_009843625.1 Gammaproteobacteria bacterium
CCATCGGCGTGTCCACGGGGCGGACGGGGGTCACGGCGGGCACCATCGGGGCGCGCGTCACGGACGGGCGCCGCACCTACGCGCTGTCCAACAACCACGTCTTCGCCAACCGCAACGAGGCCAACGTGGGCGACAACGTGATCCAGCCGGGCGTCGCCGACGGCGGGAGCGACCCGGAGCACGCCTTCGGCACGCTGGCCGACTTCGAGGAGATCGGCTTCTGCCGCGCCCTGGCCTGCCCGGAGAACCAGGTCGACGGCGCCATCGCCGAGACGTCGCCCGACCAACTGGCGGCGGCCACGCCCCCCAACGGCTACGGCGCCCCCCGGACCGGCACGGAGGAGGCATCGCTCATGCTCGCGGTGCAGAAGTACGGGCGCACCACCGGGCACACACGCGGCAAGGTGACCGGCATCAACGCCATCCTCGACGTCAACTACCGCACCGGCAGGGCGCGCTTCGTCGACCAGATCGTCATTACCGGCCAGGGATTCAGCGCCGGCGGCGACTCCGGTTCCCTGATCGTGACCGAAGGGCGGGGGCGCAAGGACCGCCGGCCGGTCGGGCTGCTCTTCGCAGGCAGCCCGAACACCACCATCGCCAACCCCATCGACGTCGTTCTCGACCGCTTCGGCGTGACCGTCGACCCGGGGTAGCACGACATGGCGGCGAGCATCGAGGACGCGCACCGGCGCCTCTCGAGAAAGGTCATGGGACGCCCGGGCGTGGTGGGGACCGCGATCGGGGTGGCCGCCGGGAAGCCCTGTCTCAAGGTGTATCTCGCAAGCGGCGTGGGCGGAGAGAAGGCCCGCATCCCCGGCAGGTGCGGGGGCTACCGGGTGGTGGTCGAGACGACCGGCACCATACGCCGCCTGTCATCCTGACGAGGCAACCCTGACGCAGGATCGCGCAGTCCAAAGGGCCGCATGCCGCTCTGACCGGCCCGAGCCTCGCCACCCACGAAGAACGGAAAGCGCGATGAGAAACCGAACTGCCCGCAGTCACCACTTCACGCCCTTCGCCTTCATCGTGGCCCTCGGGTTGTCCGGGTGCGCACAGGACGACGCGCCTCCATCTCGATCCACCAACGCGCCCGTTCCGGCTGCGACTCCCGGCGGCGCGGTCCCCAGGTACGAGATCGGCGAACCCGAGGCGGTTTCCGGGGACTTCGCGTCCGTGAACGGCATCCGCGTGCGTCCCGACGGCAGCCTGCTGGTCGCCGACGGGACAGGCGGGGAGCTGGTGCTCGTGGACCTGGACCTGGGAACGCGGACCGTGGTGGGAGGCCGGGGCCAGGGTCCGGGAGAGTATCAGGCGCCGAGCCGTGTCTGGCCTCTTCCCGGGGATTCGACGCTGCTGATGGACGTGGGCAACAACCGCCTCACCGTCCTGACGCCCGATCTTGCCTTCGGCGCGACCCGGCCAATGCTCGAGATCGACCCCGCAGCCGGAGTCCTGATGTTGAACCCCCGGGCGATCGATGGCTCCGGGCGCATGTACACCACCAACGGGTTCTCGATGAACCTCCCCGGTATGGGTGCGGGAAGCGGGTCCGGCTCCGACTCCATCCCCGTCGTGCGGGCGACGCTCGATGACCTGAGCCCCGACACGGTGGCTACACTCGCACCCCGATCCACCTCGCGAATCGAGATGAGAAGCAACCGGGGCGATCGGGTGTCCACGACGCAACGAGCACCCTATTCGGCTTCGGACAGTTGGGGCGTCGCCCCGGACGGAAGCGTGGCCGTCGCGCGGGCGGCCGACTATCACTTGGAATGGACCTCCTCCGACGGATCCGTCCGGAGCGGGGCGCCCGTGGCATGGGACGCGGTCCCGGTGGGCCAGGCGGAAAAGGAAGCCTGGGTCCGGGAGCAGGGCAGCCGAACTGTCCAGACGGCAACCTTCGTGACGGGCGGCGAGGGCGGCGCCTCCCCGGCTGCCTCGATGGCGGGGGCCAGGGCCCGCACCATGGCCTTCGGGGGCGCGAGCGACGACGTCGACGACTACGAATGGCCGGAGACGCTGCCGCCTTTCACGGGGAGCATCCTTATCGACACGGAGGGCCGCGCGTGGCTGCGCCGCCACCAGCCCGCCGGCGCGCCGTTCCTGTACGACATTTTCACGCCCGACGCCGAGCACGCCGGCACGGTGGAGATCGCCGAGGGGCATACCGTCATGGGGTTCGCCGACGGCGTCGTATACGCGACCTTCAGGGACGAGGTCGACCTGGTGTACATCGCGCGGTACCGCCTTCCGGAGATGTAGCACCGGCGATCCCGTTACATTCGCCGGGTCCGTCCCGCGGGCAACTCTCCCGTCCCCCAAACCGACGCCGACATGTCCGACCCGACCTTCCTTGCGGAGCTGATCTCCCGGCGCCGCTCCATAAAACAGTTCACCGGCCGCGAACCCACCTGCGCGGAGGTCGAAGGGCTTCTCGAGCTGGTCGCGCAGGCGCCCAACCATCGCATGACCCAGCCCTGGCGCTTCTACGTGCTGGGCCCGGCCGCCCGGCGCGGCTACGGGGCGGCGCTGGGGGCGCGCAAGGCCAAGCGGGTCGCCGACCCGGACGCGGCCCGGGAGGTCGTTGAAAGCGTGGCCGCCCGCCACGAGGCGCTGCCCGCCATGATCGCGGTGGCAGTGGTGGTGCACGAAAACCCGGAGATCCGGGAAGAAGACTACGCCGCGACCTGGATGGGCATCCAGAACCTGGGGCTGGCCGCCGACGCGGCGGGACTGGGCACGCACATCAAGACCGGCGCGGTCATGGACGATCCCCGCTCGCGCGCGGCGGTCGGCGTCCCCGACGGGGAACGCATCGTGGCCATCGTCAACCTGGGGGAGCCGGCAGCCGTGCCGGACCCCAAGCCCCGCGTCCCCGCCCGCGACCTGACCACCTGGGTGGACTGATCGG
>VYDD01000311.1 GCA_009843625.1 Gammaproteobacteria bacterium
GCCTCGAGGAGCGATTGAGGGCGGGCGGGTTCCGGGGCGGGCTGAACATCATCCAGTCCACGGGCGGCCTGACGACGTCGGAGGAAGCCCGCCGGATGCCCATACGCACCCTCGAGTCGGGGCCCGCGGGCGGAGTGATCGGCGCGGTGGCGCTGGGCGAGCAACTGGGCGAGCCGAACCTGATCGCCACCGACGTCGGAGGAACCAGCTTCGACGTGGCGCTGATCCTGGACGGCCAGCCCTTCGAGAAGTCGGAGACCTACGTTAACAAGCGTCCCGTGCTGCAACCCACCATAGACATCACCTCAGTGGGAGCCGGTGGAGGCAGCATCGCCTGGCTCGACGACTCCGGAGGCTTTCGGGTCGGGCCGCTCAGCGCGGAGGCGGATCCCGGCCCGGTCTGCTTCGGCAAGGGCGGAACCGCGCCCACCGTCACCGCCGCCCACCTCGTCCTGGGGCGCATCAACCCCCGGAATTTCCTGGGTCGGCGCATGGAGCTGGATGTGGCCGGGGCGAAGGCGGCGATCCAGGGCAGGATCGCCGATCCCCTGGGGTTGTCGCTGGAGGAGGCCGCTCACGGAATCACGCATCTGGCCGACACGAACATGATTCACGCGATCCGGCGCGTAACCATCGAGCGCGGCCACGACCCGCGTGATTTCACGCTTCTGGGGTACGGCGGCGGCGGCGGCCTGTTCGCCGCATCGCTCGCCCGCGAAATGGAAATCGGCAAGACCATCATTCCGGTCAATCCCGCAGTCTTCTCCGCGTGGGGCATCCTGAATTCCGATTTCCGCGAGGACGTGGTGCGAACCACCGTGATGCCCACGGCCGCGCTCGCCGTCGAGGAGCTGCTCGAAATGTTCGGGGATCTGGCTGACGTTGCCGCCGACAAGCTTGCCGCAAGCGGGCTTGCAGCGGAGAGAGCGCGATTCGTTCGTGCCCTCGACATGCGATACGAAGGGCAGGAGCACACCGTCAAGGTGCCGCTTCCCCCGGCTGACGATTTCAAGGCCGGGGGAATGGCGCTCCTCCAGAGCCTGTTCGATCAGCTTCACGAGCGGATGTACGCGCACGCCTCGCCCGGTACCCCGACTGAACTGGTGAACCTTCGTCTATCGGCGATCGTGGAATCGGGCAAGCCCTCGATTCTGGAGATCCCGAGGGGCGCGGGGAACGGCGAAGAAGCCCTGAAGGGGGACCGTCGGGTCTACTTCAGGGACGAGCGCGATGCCGTCCCCTGCCCCGTTTACGACCGTGAGAGACTCGGTGCCGGCGACGCCTTTCGCGGGCCGGCCATCGTGGAGGAGTGGAACACCACGACAATCGTGCACCCGGGCCAGCGTCTCGGCGTGGATGATTACGGAAACCTGATCATTACCGAGGAGGAATGATGACCACCACCAACGGAACTCGGGTCGACCCGATTACCTCCCAGGTCATCCGCAGCGGTCTCGTCGCCGCGGCCGAGGAAATGCGAATTGCGCTGGTAAAGACGGCCTACAACCCCTTGATCTACGAGGTTCAGGACTTCGCGGTGGCCCTCCTGAACGACAAGGGCGAGATGCTGGCCCAGGGATCGTCGTTGCCGCTCTTCCTTCCGTGCCTCTCGCTCACGGTTCAGAACGGGGTGAGGAAGTTCGGCGCCGACGGCTTCGCACCGGGTGACGTGCTCATCGCCAACGATCCCTACAGCACCGGCACTCATATATCCGACACCTCCATCTACACGCCAATCTTCTTCGACGGCGAACTCCAGGCGTTTTCCGCGAACACGGCCCACTGGGCCGACGTCGGAGGGAAGACGCCCGGTGGCTGGTGTCCGGATTCAAACGACGTCTTCCAGGAGGGGATGATCTTCCCCCATCTGAAGCTCTACGATGCGGGCGAGCTGAACCGGACGATGATGGACTACATCATGGCCAACACCCGTTTCCCCGACTTGGTGAAGGGCGATCTGGGGGCCCAGATAGCCGCGTGCAAGACCGGCGTAAACCGGTACGTGGCAATGTGCGAGAAATACGGAGCCGGAGTGGTGCGGGAATCCATGGAGCACGTCTTCGATCAGTCGGAAGCGCTCATGCGCAGGCTCATCGGGGAAATGCCCGATGGCGAATGGAGCGCTGAGACCTGCATGGATCACGACGGAATCGAGACCACCAGGCGGCGCAGGCTCAAGGTCACGGTACGCATCGAAGGAGACGATGCCACCGTCGACTTCACCGGAACGGGCGAGACCGCCACCGGTCCGATCAACATTCCGCTGACGGGCGCGCGCGCTGCGGCCGAGATCGCATTCAAGTCGGCGACGCTTCCCCACGAGCCGGCGAACGAAGGACACAGCCGCCCATTGCGGGTGGTCTCGCCCGAGCACACCATCACCAATCCATCATGGCCGGCTCCCTGCGACTCGTATGGCTACGCCGCCCTGATGATCATCGACCTCGTCAGCGAAGCACTCTCGAACGCCGTGCCCGACCGAACGCTTGCGGGAGAATACATGCTCTTCGGCGCATGGTTCTTCCGGATCGATCCCCGTTACGGCAAGCCGTTCATCTACATTGATCCGGTAGACGGCGGCGGGGGTGCATTCTCCTTCGACGACGGGGCGGACGGGCTGATCTTCCACGGGGACGGTGACGCGCCCAACACCCCCATCGAGGTCGCGGAGTCCCGCTATCCCATCCGGCTGCTGCAGTATGCCCTGCACACCGAAGAATACGGGATCGGGAAGTACCGCGGCGGGCTGGGGACGATTCGCGACTACCAGTTTCTCACCGACAACGTCTCCGTTCAGGTCGCGAACGAGCAGACTGTGTGCCGGTCGCATGGGCTGAAGGGCGGACACGAGGGCGGCATCAACCGCCTGTGGGTGCGGCCCGGGACGGACCGCGAAACCGTCCTTACCGAGCGTGTCTCCTTCTACGGACCTTTTGAAGGCGGCGACGTGCTGAGTTGCCGGACTGCGGGCGGCGGCGGCTTCGGGGAGCCGCTCGAACGCGATCCCGAGCGAGTGCGGTGGGAGGTGCTGAACGAGATCCTGACCACCGACCAGGCCCGCGACTACTACGGTGTGATCATCGGCTTCGACGAAAAAGGGGATCCTCTCGTCGACGAGGCCGCAACGGCGGCCTTCCGGGGCGCCGGACGCGCTCCGGAAACGAACGGGCACGGATGAGGCATACCATGTAGGCGCGGGCGACGGCGGGGATCCCGTCGCAAGGGCATCACCTAGAGCG
Source organism: Gammaproteobacteria bacterium (assembly GCA_009843625.1). Classification (GTDB taxonomy): domain Bacteria; phylum Gemmatimonadota; class Gemmatimonadetes; order Longimicrobiales; family Gaopeijiaceae; genus BD2-11. The sequence goes on from VYDD01000311.1 coordinate 3,240, forward strand.
GTTCACATGCTCCCAGATGCCGTTCGAAGAACCCTTCGAGCCGGGTGTACATGTCGATCCGGTTGTCGGGGTTGCGGAAGCCGTGGCCTTCCTCGGGATAGCTCCTGGTCTCAAACTCTTTCCCGTGCCGTTCGAGCTCTTCTACCGCCAGTTCGAAGTGACGGAACGGGACGCGGCGGTCGAGTTGGCCGTGCATGAGCAGCACCGGGGCCGTGATGTTGCCGATGCGCGTGATGGTGTTGCTCTTCGCGTAGATCTCCGGCCGCTCGTCCGGGAATCCCCCGTGTCCGGTCACGGAGAAGATCTTCCCGAGGCGATCGGTTTCGTCGAGAGTCTCGGTCTTGGAGTAGGCGCCCCGCATCGGCACCGCCGCGTCGAACTTGTCGGGCATGAGCGTGATGGCGGCCATGGACATGCTTCCTCCGTAGCTTCCCCCGTAGATCCCGACCTTGTCCGTGGTGTACGGCAGTCGGCGGAGGAAGTCCGCCGCCGCTCCCGCGTCCAGCGCCTGCCCGTTCAGCCAGTCCTCGACCGCCAGGTCCTGAAAGGAACGACCGAATCCCGATCCTCCGCGATAGTTGATGGCCATCACCACGAAGCCCCTGGAAGCCAGGTACTGTTCGATCAGGTTCGGTCCCTGCAGGTAGGAGTTGGTGCCGCCGCCGTGCACCTGGACGAGCGCCGGACAAGCCCGTTGGCCGGGAGTGCCGGGGGGAAGAAAGAGGAATCCCTGCACGTACAGGCCGTCGAAGCTCCGGAAGGAGATTTCAACGGGCGCCTTCACCTCCTCCCACAGGGTGGCGAAGTCACTCACGCGCTCGGCGGCTCCTCCGGTCGCGGACAGGTAGTAGGCGTCGGCACCGAGGGTGGGCGTGGATCGCACGAAAACGAACGTGTTGCCGCCCCGCGTGGCGTCGATCGAGCGCATCACGCCCCCGACATTGCTCACTCGCGTCGCCACACCGCCCTGCGCGGGTACGGACCAGAGATCGTAGCTGCCCCGTTCCTGGTACGGGAAATAGATGGTTGCGCCATCGTCGGACCAGGTGGGACGGTTGCGCATCGTGGCGTCGGTGGCGTAGACCTGCATGTCCACGATCTGCTCGCCCCCGGTCCGCGGGTCGAGCAGGTAGATATAGGCGAGGTCCTGGTACCAGTATTCGTCCTTGGCCGTACCGAAGATCGCGATACGCTCCCCGTCCGGGGACCATACGGGAGAGGATGACGCCATCAGGGATCGTGACAGCTGCCTGGCCTCTGCCGTCACCACGTCGACCAGCCACACGTCATCCGCCCAATAGTCCGCGCCATTCGACACATAGGCGATCGTGGCACCGTCCGGTGACCACGCTGGCGTAAAGCGGGGGTCGTCGGGCGCGGCGGCCTCCCGGGTCAGCTGGCGGGCAGCGTCGCTCCCGTCGGCGGGAACGAGCCAGATGTCCTGCGCGCCTCCCTTGCCGGAGTAGAAGGCCACGGTCCCCCCGTCCGGCGAAAAGGCCGGCTCCCTGGCGTCTCCCATGCCCGAAGTGAGGCGCCGAGGTTCACCGGAGGGTACCCGTGCGAGCCAGATGTCACCGTCGCGCACGAACGCCACGGATCGCGAGTCCGGCGACCAGCGCAGCGGTCCCGATGGCATCCAGAAGGCCGGTTGTGACCCCCGGTCTTCCGTCTCCAGCAGATAGGCGCCGCTTCCCGAAGGACCTGTTCCAACGATCGCGATTCGACTCCCGTCAGGGGAAATACTGACCGAGGACGCACCCCTGTCGTGACGATTGATGTTCTCAAGGGTCAGGGAAAGCGCTTCCTCCCGGTCCAGCGCGCACGCCCCCAGAGCGATGCACGTGAGGCAGATCCCCGAAAACCTCATGGCGGGATGCCTTGCTGTCTGCATGGTCATCTGTCTTCCTCCGACGCAGGTCGTGGAGCGAGATGCTGCTGGAAGAACGCCAGCAGCCGACCATAGGCGTGCACCCGGTTTTCGGGACGGCGAAAGCCGTGACCCTCGTCCGGGTAGGAGTGGAACTCGACAGGATTGCCTCGCGACCGCAGGGCGGCCACAAGCTCCTCCGACTGCTGGTAGGGTGCCCTTCGATCCAGTTCCCCGTGCATGATCAGAAACTTGGCCGTACCGAAGATCGCGATACGCTCCCCGTCCGGGGACCATACGGGAGAGGATGACGCCATCAGGGATCGTGACAGCTGCCTGGCCTCTGCCGTCACCACGTCGACCAGCCACACGTCATCCGCCCAATAGTCCGCGCCATTCGACACATAGGCGATCGTGGCACCGTCCGGTGACCACGCTGGCGTAAAGCGGGGGTCGTCGGGCGCGGCGGCCTCCCGGGTCAGCTGGCGGGCAGCGTCGCTCCCGTCGGCGGGAACGAGCCAGATGTCCTGCGCGCCTCCCTTGCCGGAGTAGAAGGCCACGGTCCCCCCGTCCGGCGAAAAGGCCGGCTCCCTGGCGTCTCCCATGCCCGAAGTGAGGCGCCGAGGTTCACCGGAGGGTACCCGTGCGAGCCAGATGTCACCGTCGCGCACGAACGCCACGGATCGCGAGTCCGGCGACCAGCGCAGCGGTCCCGATGGCATCCAGAAGGCCGGTTGTGACCCCCGGTCTTCCGTCTCCAGCAGATAGGCGCCGCTTCCCGAAGGACCTGTTCCAACGATCGCGATTCGACTCCCGTCAGGGGAAATACTGACCGAGGACGCACCCCTGTCGTGACGATTGATGTTCTCAAGGGTCAGGGAAAGCGCTTCCTCCCGGTCCAGCGCGCACGCCCCCAGAGCGATGCACGTGAGGCAGATCCCCGAAAACCTCATGGCGGGATGCCTTGCTGTCTGCATGGTCATCTGTCTTCCTCCGACGCAGGTCGTGGAGCGAGATGCTGCTGGAAGAACGCCAGCAGCCGACCATAGGCGTGCACCCGGTTTTCGGGACGGCGAAAGCCGTGACCCTCGTCCGGGTAGGAGTGGAACTCGACAGGATTGCCTCGCGACCGCAGGGCGGCCACAAGCTCCTCCGACTGCTGGTAGGGTGCCCTTCGATCCAGTTCCCCGTGCATGATCAGAAACGGAATGTCGGTGCGTACGCGATCGAGATGTCGGATCGATGCCGTGTGTTCAAAGAAGTCCGGATTCTCATCCGGCTTGAACCCGAAGTGGCCCTCGACCACCCAGAACTGCATCAGCCGGTCCCCGTGTTCGTAAGCTCCCGCCCAGTCGTAGATCCCGTACAGCGGCGCGGCGGCATGGAAGGGCGCCGAATCCCGGGTAAGCGCAGCCAGGGTCATGATCCCGCCGTAGCTCCCTCCGTAGATGCCGGTTCTCCCATTCGTGTAGGGTAGACTCTGCAGGTACTCGGCGGCTGCTACCGCGTCCCAGCCTTGTCCGGCGGCCCATTCGCCCGCGGCCAGGTCCTGGAACTCGCGTCCATGGCCAGCGCTCCCGCGGTATTCGATGGCGAGGATCACAAAGCCCTGTTGCGCCAGAAACTGCTCGAGAGGATTGAATCCGTTGGCGTAGGCGTTGTTTCCACCTCCGTGAACCTGTACCAGGGCCGGGTACTCGGCTGCCGGATCGAAATCGGAAGGAAGAAAGAGGTAGCCGAGAATGTACTTTCCATCCTTGGCCCTGAAGGAGATCCTGCGGGGCGCCCTCACCGCCGAATAGGGACGGAACCAATCGGTCAGGCGTACCGGGGCGCCACCCTCTAGGCTGACGACGTGGACCTCACCTCCTCGCGTAGGAGTGGAGCGCACATACGCTATGGCGGCGCCGTCCCCGCTGACCGAGAAGTTCCGAAAGGATCCCGCTTCGTATGTCAGCTTGGTGGCGACCCCACCCTCGACTCCGACGCGCCAGAGATTCGAGTCTCCTTCCCACTGATACCGAAAGAAGATCGATCGGCTGTCCGGCGCCCACGCCATCCGTACTCCGCCGTTACCGTCGCTGACATAGGCGTTCATGTCTACGCGCTCGACACCTCCGCTGGCCACATCCAGCAGGTAGATGTCGCTCTGGTCGCCATACCAGAACTCGGATTCCCGCACGGCGTTGAACGCGATCGAGCGCCCGTCGGGAGACCAGATGGGTGTGCTCATGACGTGAAGACCTGCGGTGAGCTTGCGATCGACCCCGGCTTCCAGTTCCACCAGCCACACGTCGTCGGCCCAGGGCTCGCTGCGATTGCTTACGTACGCGATGGCGCTTCCGTCTGGCGACCACACAGGCGCCCAGCGAAACTCGTCCCAGGGGTTGGTCTCGCTCGTGACCTGCTCGACGGCTCCCGATTCCACGTCCACCACGAACACGTCCTGGTGTCCCGATCGATTCGAAAGGAAAGCGATTCGGCTCCCCAAGGGACCCCAGGCGAGAGCTCGCTCGCCTTCCGGATCACGGGTGACGCGGCGGAGATCCTGTCCATCCCTGTTCACGATCCAGATGTCCTGCGCACCCTCCGTGGTCCGGAGGAAGGCGATTCTCCGTCCGTCGGGCGACCATACTGGCGACGCCTCGCTGTAGTCGTCCGCGATGAGCATGCGCGCATTGGAACCATCCGCTCCCATGAGCCAGATCTTCGACCTGCCCGAACGATTGGTGAGTACCGCCATCTCGGCGGCCGTCGGCGAGAACTCCGCCGATGCGGTGCTCACGTTCCGGTTCATGCTCTCCAGGGTGAGGGGCTCCTGCGCATCCACAAGCCCTGGTACGACCCCTGCCAGAATGGACAGGAGTGCCATCCGCCGGCTGTTCGTCCGACCATCCGTTCTCCGAACCAACACGATATTCTCCTCGTGAATCGGCCGTGATACCTCGGTTTCCTGCGCGCTCGTGCGAGCCGCAACCACGTGAAGCATCCGATGCCCGCTACAGCATGTCCAGAAACTCCCGATGCGAAAGGCACTCTCTCCGGAACTGCAGCAGGTGTGTCTGGAGTCTCCGCACCGGCCGGCCGACGGTTGCCAGCGCGCGCTCCACAGAGTCGAATTCCTGAAGGAAGTCTGCGCGCGCGGTTTCCGGGTTCAACAGCCCGAGCGCCTGCATCACGTACAGGTGACTGAGCTCCCCGAAGACCCTCCCCCGGATCTGCTCGGATTGTACGCGGTTGTGGCCGCAGGTCCGGTGCCAGGCCGTCTCGATCTTGTCTCGGAGCGATTCCGGATAGTCCAGTCCACGGTAGTTGTTGCGGATATGTTCCCAGAACGGCGTATCGCCGCGAGGGGTAGCGTAGTGAAGGATGATGAAGTCGCGGATGTCTTCGGTTTCGGCTTCAATGGCCCGGTTGTACGCGTCGAGCACCCGGGGGTTGTAGCTGAACGGATTCCGGAGGACGTCCACGACCCCGAGGATCTGGGTTAGCGCAATCTGAATCGAGGTGGACTCAAGCGGTTCGATGAACCCGGACGAGAGGCCGACCGCTACGCAGTTGCCGATCCAGGTGTTGCGCAGCGCTCCTGCTTCGAACCGGATGGTATGGCTGGGCTGGCGGGACCATTCCGGGTTGATCGCCTCGAGTTCCCGACGCGCATCATCTTCGGAAATGAAGTCGTCGGCGAATACGTATCCCGCGCCGAAGCGCTCCCGGAGGGGGATCTTCCACAGCCATCCTCCGCGCAGGGCTCTGGCCAGGGTGTAGGGGGGGATGGCGCTGCTTCTCCTGTCTCGCGTCTCGGAGTACGGGATACTGAAGGCTATGGCGCGATTGACGGGCAGCCATGGCGAATAGGAGGTCCATTCCGGCGACATCGTGGATATCAGCAACCGTCGGAATCCGCTGCAATCGACAAAAAAATCCCCTTCCACCTTCCGGCCGTCCTCCAGCGAAACACTCCGGATTCGACCGGAGTCGGCTGCCTTGTTGACGGAGACCACGTGTCCCTGCACGTGGTCCACACCGTTCTTCAGCGCGCGGGCCCGGAACGTCTCCGAGAACGCGTGCGTGTCCATGTGGTAGGCGTAGGACCCGTACCCATGGTATTGAGCTTCGTCCTTCTGGAAGTTCCGCGGCCAGGGCACCTTGCCGTATTCGCAGAGGAGCGAATAGGAAGTCGCGAGGTTGTGGAGTGGAACGTTCTTCGCGAGCGCGTAGCTGACCAGCCGATTGTATCCCGGTGAAACGCGGAACTCGGGCTTGCCGATGTAATCACCGCCATCCTGGAAGGGATGATAGTAGACATCGCCGTTTCCCAACCAGTTCTCGAAGCGCACGGCCAGCTTCACGCTGCCTCGGACCGCCTTGATGAAGGCGACGGGATCGTACCCGACGGTGTTCAGAAAGGCGAAGAAAAACGGAGTGAGGGCCTCCCCGACCCCCACTTTCGAGACTCTGGGGGACTCGATCAGCACGACATCGAACCGGCTGCGCGCGAGCAGCACGTTGGCGCACATCCAACCGGCGGTACCACCGCCTACGACAACGACCTTCCGGATGGGCACTTGTTCCCCGCCGGTTCGATTCCGCATTGCCCTCCTTCCGGTCGCGCGCCAAGATGTCCTTGTCGGGATGCTGGACGCCTACACCTTAGGGGGGACTCAGATGAAAGCACAAACGCTGATGCTGACCACGGTGCTGTTACTCACCTTCAGAGCTCTCTCGGGCCAGAACGCAGACCTGGCGATCGTGGGCGGAATGCTGATCGATGGCAACGAAGGGACACCCATCCAGAACTCTGTTGTGTTGATCTCGGGTGAACGGATCACGGCGGTGGGCCAGGAGGGCACCATCGCGATCCCCGCAGGAACCGAGATCGTTGATGCGAATGGAAAGACAGTCCTGCCGGGGCTCATCGAAAGCCATGCACACCTCATGATCATCGGTCACGGGGAGTATTCGGAGTACTTCCCCCGCTACGAAGACCGGATCCTGGAGATCATGAGGCTGTCGGCAGAGCAGCTGATCTACGCGGGAGTGACGACGGCCCGGGACGTGGGAGCTCCCCTGGAGCCGAGCGTCCGGGTCCGGGAGGAAATCAACGCCGGTGAGATCGTGGGCCCCAGGGTATACGTGAGCGGCCCCTTCATCGTGCGCGACTTCGGCGAGTACGACGAATACTTCCAGGTCAAGGTCAACAGCGTCGAGGAGGCCCGGCAGGCGGCGATCGACATCATCGAAGGGGGCGCGGACCTGTTGAAGCCCTGGGGAATCATCTTCCCGGAGGATCTGAAGGTGATCGTGGAGGAGGCGCACCGGCGCGGAAAGACGGTGGCCACCCACGGGGGAGCGGTGGAGCGCATCCGGGCCGACGTGGAGGCGGGCGTCAACTCCATCGAGCATTTTCCCGGAGGTTCCAAGAACTACATCGAGGAGGAATCGATCCGGCTGATCGTCGATAGCGGAACCTGGATCGTGCCGACCTGGAACGGGGGCCCCATATACTACTGGACGCTCCAGTTCCCCGAGCGACTGGACAACCCCCTGCTGAAGGAATTCCTGCCCGAAGACCTCTACGCGGATGTCCGCGGGTCGTTGGACCACTTCCAACGACTGGGGTACTTTCGCGGAGGCAAGGGGAATCCCGCGCCCTACCGCGACAAGCTCATGCAGCTATACAATGCAGGAGCCAACATCGCGCTCGGCACCGATTCCGGCACGCCCATGAACTTCCACTATGAAGCGATGTGGCAGCAGATGAAGTTGTGGGTGGACTACGGGATGGACCCTATGCACGTTCTGACCGCGGCAACCCGAAACGGGGCCGAGCTGCTCGAGATCGACAATGAACTCGGCACAGTGGAGCCCGGGAAGCTCGCGGACATCATTGTGGTGGACGGCAACCCGCTGATGGACATGATGGCATTGCGCAACCCCGTGCGTGTCATAAAGGGGGGCAGAATCCTCAAGTAAGACCGGGCTTCGCGGCCGGCGGCGCGCAATTCCCGAGACTTCCGCCGATTGCGCTCATCTTCCCCAGGGTGGCGGCGGGGTCGCGACCGTTTCCGTCAGGTCGAACTCGATACGGTAGCGGCGATCGGTTCCTGTTCGATGGAAGCTGTACACGAAGCGATCATCACGCTCGAACTCCATGGTCCACACGTTGGTGCCGTCCGGGTGCTCGAGTTCACCGGCGGGGCGGTCGGCCGGAAACGCCTGAGACCGAGTTGTGCCGGGCACAACCGTCTCGCCTCCGTAGCCCGAGTCGCTCTCCGGTGTACCGTCCTCGTGCCGGTGGTCGTGCGCCAGGGCCAGGGAGGAATCGGAGCGCGTGATGACCCATGTGCGTGATCGGTTGTCGTCCACGTGGAAGGGGATGCGAATCTCGTTCTCCGCGCATTCCATGACGTGCATCACCAGGTTTCTGCCCTCGACGACCGTGTCTCCCGCCGGTGCCAGCGTTGCCCGCCCCGCGTAGGAGGATCCGCAGTGAGCCGCCAGTTCCTGCCAGAAGGCGGCCTGAGTGATCTGGTCGGTAGTTGCCGTGTGTATATCGCCAGCGCAGCCAGCGAGTCCCGGCAGGATGAGAGCTACGAGCAGAGAACCGACGGCGCGTCCGCGTCGCATTTCATACATGGGACTTCCCCTTCCTTGCCTGTCATCACGGTACAGGCCAGTGCTGTACGGCTCAGACTGCAACCTTTCCAGGGACGGGTATGCCCGTCAACTTCCCGTGGGTGTCCCGCTCCATCATCCTGTTCACGCATCCCGGACTTGCCCATCGTAGTGCCAGGATGACCGACGGAATCTCCGAGACCGACCTCATGGCACAACGTCACTTGCGCGCAGCGTCCGCGCGGCGCACACCGGACGCCGTCCCGGGCGAACCCGTCCCGGCGGCCTGCTCCATCCCGGCGCATCCGTGATGCGGCTCCCGGTCCGTGCGGAGGCCGCCAGCCGCGGCGAGCAGGCGAAACCCGCCGTCTGGTTCCACACCTTCGGGTGCCGCGCCAACCAGTACGACACCGAGCGCATGCGCCAGGAGCTGGAGGTCGGGGGCGCCCGCACCGTCGCTCGGCCCGGCGAGGCGGATGCGCTGGTGGTGAACACCTGCACGGTCACCAACCAGGCGGATGCCGAAGCCCGCCGGCTGGTGCGCCGGCTGAGGCGGGAGCACCCGGGCGCGCGCATCCTGGTGGCGGGCTGTTCGGCCGCCCTGCGCGAGGACGACTACCGGAGCATGCCGGAGGTGGACGGCGTGGTGCCGGGACAGGACGCGCTCGCGCTCGCGAGCCACCTGGCAGCGGTGGATCCGGCCTTCGGTCCGCCGTCGGCCGGGGAAGGGCCCCTGCTGCGCAACGCCAGAGGCACCCGGGCCTGGCTGAAGGTGCAGGACGGGTGCGACCGCAAGTGCTCGTTCTGCGCCACTCGGCTGGCGCGCGGCGCTTCCGTCTCGCGCCCATCCGCCGAAGTGGTGCGGGAAGCCCGGGCGCTGGCGCGCGTCCACCCCGAGCTCGTGATTACCGGCGTCCACATCGGGCACTACGGGAGGGATCTGGAGCCGCGCAGCACGCTGGCGGAACTGTGCTCGCTCCTTCTGGACTCCGTGCCGGTGCGCATCCGGCTCTCGTCTATCGAGGCCACCGAAATCGACGACGCGCTGCTGGCATTGCTCGCCGATTCGGGGGGGCGCCTGGCCCCGCATCTTCATGTTCCCCTGCAGAGCGGCTCGGACAAGGTTTTGAGGCTCATGCGGCGCTGGCACACACGCGCGGCGTACCGCCGGCGGGTCCTCGAGATCGCCGGGAGGATGGGGCCGCTGGGGCTCGGCGCCGACATCATCGTGGGCTTCCCCGGCGAGGGCGAGGAAGAGTTCGAGGAGACCCGCGCGCTGGTCGCAGAGCTTCCGTACACCTACCTGCACGTGTTTCCGTTTTCCGTCCGCCCGGGAACCGCGGCCGCCGAGCTGCCGGATCGGGTACCGGGCGATGTCGCTGCGGCGCGCTCACGTGTGCTCCGGGAGATGGCGCTGGCCAAGAACGAGCGCTACCGCCGTAGCCGGGCCGGAACCGTCGCGGACATCGTGGTGGAGGGCTCGCGGGAGCGGATTGCGGGCGTCACCGGCGACTACCTGCGCACCCGGATCGACGGGCACGCGAGCCCCGGCGACCGCTTCCATTCCGTCCTCGAGCTTCGCGACGGAGAGCTGGTCGCCGCCGTGAACTGATCTCCCCCCCGGGCCCACCGTCGCGGGCAACCCTTTCGGACCCGGGCATCGTCTCCCTCAACGGGAAGGGCAGTGGACCCGAGACGAGGAGGGGGGGATGAGGTGGGGGAACGTCATACCGGCGAGCCTGCCGAAGACCGGGCTGTTCGGCCGCGCGCTGACTCTGATTGCGGCAAGCCTGGCGTGGGGCGCGAGTCCGGCCGCGGCGCAGGTCGACCTGGTCGGCACGGTACGGGACTCGGTCAGCAACGAAGTGTTGCCCAACGTGCTGGTGTCCGTGGACGACCACGCGTTCCGGGCATTCACCAACGAGTTCGGCCGCTTCGTCCTGATCGGTCTGCCCCAGGCGACCGACCGGGTCCTGCGGGTAGAGCACCTGGGCTACGAGACCCGGGAGGTCGCGCTCAGTACCGAGACGGGCCGCGAGTTCTCGGTCCTCCTCGTGCCGCGCGCCATCGAGATCGACGGCGTGACCGTGACCGCGACCACCGCGACCGACATCGTCGCGCAGGGAGAGGCGGCGGGACAGATCGCGCTTTCGCCCCAGCGGCTGGGGACGCTTCCCTCGCTCGGCGAAACCGATGTCTTCCGGGCGCTCCAGCTTCTTCCGGGGGTGAGCGGCACCAACGACGCCACCTCCGGTCTCTTCGTCCGCGGAGGCACTCCGGACGAGAACCTGGTGCTTCTGGACGGCATGACGGTCTACCATGTGGACCACTTCTTCGGGGTGTTCAGCGCGTTCAACCCGGATGCCGTCCAGGACGTTCGCCTCTTCAAGGGGGGCTTTCCCGCGCAGTACGGAGGGCGGACCTCCAGCGTCGTCGAGATGGTCGGCAAGTCGGGGAACCCGGAGGAATTCCGCATGTCGGGCGGGCTCAACCTCCTGAGCGCCCGCGCCGTGACCGAAGTACCGCTCGGCGGGAAGGGGTCGTGGCTGGTGTCGGCGCGCCGGTCCTACACCGATCTGATGCGAACCGGCCTGTACAACGACATCTTCGGAACCCTGGAGGGAGCCGACGATGAGGACGCGGGGCTGCCTGGGCCGGGTGCGGGCTTCGGGGGCGGTTTCGGCCGCTTCGGCAACTTCCAGCAGCAGACCTTCGAGCCCGACTTCTACTTCTACGACCTGAACTCGAAGCTCACCTTCCTGCCCACGTCGAACGATGTCCTGACGCTCTCCGTCTACGGCGGCGAGGACCGCCTGGACAAGTCGACCCCCGGCCAGGAGATCACGACCCCCGCGGGTGACACGCGGCTGACCCCGGACAGGGCGGACCTCTCCAACTGGGGCAACCGCGGCGTGAGCGGCCGCTGGGCCCGGCAGTGGGGCAGCCGGCTGGCGACGGACGCCCTGTTCGCGTACTCGCAGTATTTCTCCGAGGCGACCCTCGACGTGGCTTCGTCGCAGTTCGCGCGCGGGTTCGACGAAGACAACCGCGTGAAGGACCTGACGGCCCGCCTGGACAACACCTGGCGGCCCTTCCCGTCCTCCGAGATCGGGTTCGGGGCCCAGTTCACCCGGAGCGACGTGGGGTACGCCCTGACGCGTTTGAGGGGCGATTCGGCGCAGACCCTGAACCTGGACGGCGAGAGCAACCTCACGGCCGGATATCTCCAGCATTCCTGGACGCCCTCTGCGCGCGCCGACCTGACGGCAGGGCTTCGGGTGACCAACTACGACGGGACGGGGCGGACCTACTGGGAACCGCGCGCGTCGGCGCGCTATTCCCTCACCGATCAACTCTCCCTGACCGGCGCCTGGGGCCGCTACAACCAGTTCGTGAAGCGGGTGGAGAACGAGGACATCCTGGAGGGAAGCCGCGACTTCTGGATCCTCGCCGGCGACAACATCGCGCCGTCCTCCGCCGAGCACTGGATCACGGGCATCGGCTACGAAACCGACGACTATCTCTTCGACGTCGAAGCCTACGTGCGCGACCTGGGAGGCGTCGCACAGTTTTCGACCCGGTCGCGGCGGGCGCCCGGTCAGCAACTCGCCGAACTCTTTTTTGAGGGCACGGGCACGGCCCGGGGGATCGAGCTGCTGGCGCAGAAGAAGCGCGGCGCGCTAACCGGCTGGATCGGCTATACCCTCGCGAACGTCGAGCACGAGCTGGACGGGTTCAACGACGGGTTCGCGTTTCCCGCCAGCCACGACCAGCGCCACGAGGTCAAGGCCGTCGGCAGCTACCAGCTTGGCCGTTGGACGCTGACCGGCGGATGGGTCTACGGGTCCGGCAAGCCGTACACGGTGCCCGAAGCCCAGTACCCGATCACGCTGCTGGACGGGCGCACCCTCAACTACATCCACGTCGGTTCGAAGAACGGCGAGCGCCTGCCCGCCTATCACCGCCTCGATCTGGCCGCGAGCCGCCGCTTCGAGGTGCGCGAGTTCTTCTACGAGGTGAACCTGTCGGTCTTCAACGTCTACGGCCGCAATAACGTGTGGTATCGCCAATTCGACCTGACGGACCTGCCGATGCTCGTCACGGACGTCACGACGCTCGGATTCACGCCCAGCATCGGCGTTCGCGCGGGCTTTCGGTAGAGGAGAACGACCATGAGCAACAGAATCGCTTCTGCGTTCATCGCAGCTTTCGCGCTGGGCGCGGCCGCCGCCTGCGACGACGACCTGGCCTTCGCGCCCGAGACTCCGGACACCTTCGTCGTGCAGGCCTTTCTCTTCGCCGGGGAGCCCGTAACCGAGGTCACGATGACGGGAGTACTTCCCATCGACGCCGATTCCACCGCCGTCGCCGCCCCGATCGCGGACGCGCGCATCGCGATCTTCCGCGACGGGGAACGGTTCGACCTCAGTCCCACGGAGGGCGAGCCGGGCCGGTATCACTATCCCGGTGACGACCTTCTGGTCGAAGTCGGAGATGTGTTCACCCTGGAGGCCTCCCACGGCGGCCGCACGGCGACCGCGGAGACGGTGGTTCCGGTCCCGCCGCAGGGGTTGTCGCTGTCGGCGGCCGTCATGGCGCCCCCACAGTTCGGCGTCCGGGGCGGCGGCTTCCAGCCGGGAGCGGATGACGCGCTGGTGGCGCGCTGGGAGAACTCCGCCAGTGCGCTCCACTACGTCGTCGTCGACAATATCGAGGCGGATCCGACGCCCTTTGCCGAGAGCCCGTTCGGGGGAGGATTCGCGCGGCGCTTCGTCCAGCCCCCGACCGCGGGTGACAGCGCGCTCGTCGGCGCCCGCTCGCTGTCCTGGTTCGGTCGTCATCGGGTGAAGCTCTATCGGGTCAACGAAGAGTACGCCGACCTCTACGAAGGCCTCAACCAGGATTCCCGGGATCTCAACGAACCCCCATCGAATGTCCGGGGGGCGCTGGGCGTGTTCTCGGCGTTCAGCGCCGACAGCGCGTTCTTCGAGGTGCGGTGACCACGTCGTGAACGAATCCCGGACCGGGCCGCGGGCAGTCTCGCAGGGGCCCGTCACCGATAGTTGGCCACGTGCACAACCTTGTCCCACGCCATCGGACACGTCCATCATTAGGAATGAGGGGATGGATTCAACGTCGAGGATTGAAGAAGCGCGCCGCCGCCGGCGCGACGTCTCGTGACCGGCGATGCGCGCGCCATCCGACACTCTTCGGCATCCTGCTGGTGCTCCTGACGTCTGCCGCGTCCACACCCGCGGCGCTTGCGGGCCAGGAGGAAGCCGCGATCATCCGCCAGGAGCCGCGCTGGTCCGTGGAGGGCAGCCTGGGCTCGCGTCTGGTGGGGACCCTGTACGACGAATTCGTCACCCGGAAGACCCTCGCCGACCTGCCGAGCCAGACGCGCTGGAAGGAGACCGCCAGCCTGGGCCCGGAGGCGCGAGTGGTGCTGCGCCACAATCCCGTCGGGGGCGCGGGCCTCTACCTGACGCTGCTCGGCGGCCACTCGGGAACCGTCGCGCGCTATTCCGGTGCGCTCTCACCGCCCGAGGACATTTCGCGCAGCACAAACTACTACGGCGTCGGCTTCGGCCTCGGCATGAAGCTGTCGGAGTGGGACCGCGGGCGGGGCCTGCTGTCGTACAACCTGGGCACCGTCGCACTCACGCAGACCATCGATCTGTCGCCGGGACATCGCGACGCGTTCGCGCAGATGGATGCGCGACATCCCGGGGAGATCGAGTGGACCTCGCGCACGTCCACGTCGTGGGGACTCGATCTGGGGGCATCGCTGCGCGTCCCCATCGGGGAGAATTCGGCGCTCCGTTTCTCGTTCCGGGACCTGGTGATCCCGGTCAACACGGCCCAGCTCGCGGCCCAGGAGCGCGACGACGTAAAATCGATCTCCAGCGAACGGGTCGCCTTCAGCCTGGCGCCGTTCACCGCGCACCAGATGAGTCTGAGCGCCGGCTTCGAGTACGTCTTTTCCTGGGCGCCCCCGCGGCGGGACGTGGTGCGGGTGCTGCCGGAACGGGTCGATGTCGCGGTCGTCGACCCGGCGGTCGAGGCCGCGCTGGAAACCGCGGCGGCAGGGGATACGGCGCGCGCGGTCGCCTCCCTCGGGCAGCGTGTCGCGCTGGTGCCGCACGACGGTCTCGCATGGCGCGCACTGGCGCTGCTGCAGGCTCCGCGCGCCGAGTTCGATCCCACGGTGCGCGACCGGACCCTGGCCAATCTCGAACGTGCCCTCAACATGAATCCCGGGGACACGGAGCTGTTGCGGGCGTACGGCCGCATCCGCGGCATGGTGCAGCGGGAGGGGCGGGTTCCGGAAGCCGTCGAGGTGCGCAGACTCGAGCTCTCCAGGCTCGTCGTTCAGGGCGCAAGCGACGGAAGCCTGCGGCTGTCCGGGGCCGCGCGCGGGCTCGGGGCCGACTCTCAGGGGACCTACCGCTACGCGATCACGGTAGAGGTGTTCGATGCCGATGGCGGCATGATGCGCGTCCGGCCCGGGCTGGACGAGGCCCGGGTGGACCCGGAAGGGCGTCTGGTTGTCGAGGGAGACGGGGATCGGCTTCCCCTGGCGCTCGCCCTGGACCTCTTCCTGGTTCAGCCCGAACCCGGCATCTATTCGCTCCGTCTGAGACTGACCGATCTGGAGTCGGGGGCCACCGTTGAGACCAGCGAAGGCTTCGAGGTGCCGGGGAGCTGACCGCGGATTCCCGGCCCATTGAGATGAACGAGCACCGCCCGCCCTACCTCGCCGCCGTCATCGCCGCCGCGGCGATCTTCCTCCTGTACGTCGTCACGCTGGCTCCCACCACGGCGTTCTGGGACACGAGCGAGTACATCGCGACCGGATACATCCTCGGGATCCCGCACCCGCCGGGAAACCCCCTCTTCGTGGTGCTGGCGAGAGTGTGGATCGTTCTGCTGTCGCCGCTGGGGCTGCCGGTCGCGGTGCGGGTGAACCTGCTGGCCGCGCTCACTTCCGCCGCCGCGAGCGGGTTCTTCTTCCTGGTGGCCCACCGCATCGCGTGGGGGCTGCTGGGCGACCACCGGCGGGCGCTGGTGGGGGCGGCGGCGAGCGCGCTGCTGGGCGCCACGGCGTATACCGTGTGGAACCAGTCCGTGGTCAACGAGAAGGTCTACACGGTCAGCGTGCTGGTGATCGCCGCGGTGACCTGGCTGGCGGTGCGCTGGCGCGACCGGCGCGGCGAACCCGGGAGCGGGCGCCTCCTGCTGGTGGCGGGCTACCTGATGATCCTGGGCTGGTCCAACCACACCATGTCGCTTCTGCCCGTGCCGGCCCTGGGCCTGATGCTGCTCATGACGGCCCCGAGGGTGCTTCTGCGCCGCGACCTGTGGATGCGCGCGCTCCCCCTGGTCGTGGTCGGCCTGTCCTTCAACGTGTTCCTGCCCATTCGCGCAGCCCAGCGCCCGGTGATCAACGAGGGCGACCCGCTTTGCGAGTCCCCCGGCGGGGTCGCGGCCGCCGTTCTTACCGCCGGGAACGCGGGTTGCCTCAGGCTCGCCTCGGTTCTTCAGCGGGACCAGTACGCGCCGCCGCCTCTGACCCAGCGTCAGTCGCCCCTGTCCGCGCAGTTCCAGAACTATTTCCAGTACTTCGACTGGCAGTGGGCGCGCGGGCTGGATCCCTCTCCGGTACCGAGCGGAACGAGGGCTCCCGTCACCGGGGTCTTCCTCGCCCTGGGCCTGTTCGGCCTGCTCGTCATCCGGCGCACCGACAGGCAGCTGTTCGCCTACATGGCGACGTTGACGGTGACCGTGACGGTCGCGCTCGTGATCTACCTGAACTTCAAGTACGGCTATTCGCTGGCGCCCGAGATTGCCGACCCGGACCTGCACGAGGTGCGTGAGCGGGACTACTTCTACATCGCCGGGTTCATCGTGTGGGGCGTGCTGGCGGGGATCGGGCTAACCGGTATCTGGCACATGGCCGCGCGTGGGCTGAGGCGGCCAGGCCCGGTCACGGGGAGCCGGGTACCCGTGGCAGGATCAAGGTTGGCGCTGGGGATCGTGACGTTTCTGGCGGCGCTGATGGCGCTGACGCCGCTGGCGGCCAACTGGCGCTGGGCGAGCCGCGCCGGCGACTACGCGGCCCGCGACTGGGCGTACGATCTGCTTCAGAGTGTCGAGCCCTACAGCGTCCTGTTCACCAACGGAGACAACGACACCTTCCCGCTCTGGTATCTCCAGGAAGTGGAGGGAATCCGCAGGGATGTCACCGTCATCGTGGGGCAGTACCTGTTCACGCAGTGGTATCCCCGTCAGCTGCAGGAACTTACGCGACCGGATCGGCAACGTCCCTTCGAGCCCGACGAGCGCGTGGCCGGATTATACCCGGAGCGCGAGATGCCTACTCGTCCCGTGCTCTCTCTGGCGCCTGCGGACATCGACCAGATCCAGGGAGCCGCCACCCGGCAGGACGCCAACGTTCGCCTGGGACCCGTCGTGGTGCAGTACCCGCGCGGCACCTACCTCGACCGGGGGGACCAGGTGGCGCTGGCGATCATTCGCGACAGCATCGCCGAGCGGCCCATCTACTTCGCATGGACCGGGGGGATCATCCGCTCGCTGGGCCTGCACGAATTCGGGGTCCGGCAGGGACTCGCGACCCGGCTCGTTCTGCGCGACATCGAGACGGATGGGCGTTTTGTCAGGACCGACGCCGCCCTGGGCGGGGAATGGGTCGATCTGGAGCGCACGCGGCGGCTCTCAAGCGAGGTGATGATGGCCCGCAGCCTCCGCTATCGGGATATCTGGGCCGACCGCACCACTCTGAACATTCCCTACTACTACTTTCACTTCAGCCGCGTGCTGTTCGACCGGGGTTCGGCGGCCGGGCTGCCGGCGGACGAACTGGCCCGGTACCGCGCCGACATGGAAGCGTTCGGCGTCACCATGCAGGGCGGATACCGGGTGATTCCCGAATCGGAGCCCGGAGCCGGATGAGGATGCACGTTTCCGAAGGACAGCGGGGCCGGAACGGTCCCCAGGCGGCGTCGAACCGCCTGTCGCCCCCCGAACTGCTCCGCTACGCCCGGCACCTGGTCCTGCCCGAGGTCGGCCTCTCCGGCCAGCGCAGGCTCAAGTCGGCCCGCGTGCTCGTGGTGGGCGCGGGAGGGCTCGGCTCGCCGGTGGCGCTCTATCTGGCCGCGGCGGGGGTGGGCACGCTCGGGCTCGTGGACTTCGACGAGGTGGACGAGTCCAACCTGCAGCGTCAGATCCTGCACGGGGAATCCGACGTGGGGCGGCTGAAGCTCGACTCCGCCCGCGACCGGCTGGCCGAAACCAACCCCCATGTCCAGGTCGTCGCCCACGACGCCAGGCTGAGCAGCGGCAACGCCCCGTCCGTGCTGGCCGACTACGACGTGGTCGTGGACGGCACCGACAACTTCCCGACCCGCTACCTGGTGAACGACGCCTGCGTGATGCTCGGCAAGCCCAACGTGTACGGCTCGGTGCACCGCTGGGAGGGGCAGGTGTCGGTGTTCGCCACCGAGGGCGGTCCCTGCTACCGGTGCCTGTTCCGCGAGCCGCCCCCGCCGGGCCTGGTGCCCAACTGCGCCGAAGGCGGAGTCCTGGGGGTCGTCCCGGGAGTGGTGGGTTCGCTCCAGGCGCTCGAAACCGTGAAGCTGATCCTCGGGCAGGGAAGTCCGCTTGCGGGGCGGCTGCTCATCTTCGACGGGCTGGAGCTGGAGTGGCGGGAGGTCTCCATCCGGCCCGATCCCGCCTGTCCGGTATGCAGCGACAACCCCACACAGACCGAACTCATCGACTACGAACTCTTCTGCGGCGTCGAGCCGGAGGCTGAACCCATGACCCATCCCGCGAACGAGGAAGGCCGTGAACCGGCGGGACCCGGAGGCCTGGACGTAGTCGAGGCCAGCAACCGCCTCGCGGCCGAGGATCCGCCCTTCCTCCTGGATGTGCGCGAGACCTACGAATGGGACATCTCAAACCTCGCGCCGCAGGGCGCGGTGCTGATTCCCATGGGCGAAGTGGGGGCCCGTCTCGATGAGATCCCGCGCGAGCGCCAGATCATCGTCCACTGCCGAACCGGCGTCCGCAGCGGGGACGTGGCGAATCAGCTCTGGCGGGCGGGGTACCGCGACGTGCTGAACATGGAGGGGGGGATCAACGCCTGGGCCCGGCTGATCGATCCCGGGCTCCAGATCTACTGAAGTAGGTGAACCGGGCCTCATTCCGGGACCAGGTTCGGAGACGGAGCCTCAGAACGCCGCCAGCTCCCGGATCGCCGACACGACATCGGGCACCTGCGGAAGGATGACCTCCTCGAGCTGAGG
>VYDD01000289.1 GCA_009843625.1 Gammaproteobacteria bacterium
AGCGGGACCATCGTCGACGCGCTGCATGAGCCCGGCCCGGAGCGCCGCCGTCAGAAAGCTCTCCGGATCCACGATCGGGATTTGGAGGCCGAACTGCTCCCGCCAGCGCTCGGACAACCGCCGCATGTAGTGGGAAACGGTCTCGTGCGAGAATCCCGCGTCGTCACGCATCTGGCGTACGATCTCGTGCCAGGTCCCCCGGAAGGGCCGGCCCTCGCGGGTACGGAGGTGGTGCGCTTCGCGATCCGCGAGCGGCGCGTTCTCGAACAGCTCCAGCTGCTGGTGGTCGGTCACGGACTCGACGATTCCCGAGGCCTGCGCCTCCACCTCGGCCAGTAGCCGGTCGAGCGGATCCGAAAGGCTTTCCAGCTCCCGCAGCCGGGCCTGCCAGGGCTCCATGCGCGCATCGTCCACCGGGACGCCCCTCAGGGAAGCGTTCAACTCGATCACCCGCCATACCGCCCGCGAGTCCCAGTGCTCGGCGGGGGGCACCTGTTCGAACTCGCGCAGCGCTCCTTCGCGGTCGGCACGGTCGTACAGCACATGGCCCAGGAAGATGCGGGCCTCATGCAGTTCCGGGGCGAGCCGCAGCGCGCGCCGGATGTGGCGGGTCGCCTCGAGCTCGTTTCCGGTGCGCTGGAGCGCGTATCCGAGCGCCGCGACCGCCTCGGCCGAGTCCGGCCTCGACGCCACCAGTCTGGCAAACGCGTCGCGCGCCTCCACGTACAGACCCGCCCCGTACAGAGCCCGGCCCATCGTCAGCATGAGGTCCATGTCCGCGTCGTAGCCCAGAGCCTCCACCTTTTCGAAGAGCCTGAGCGCATTCTCCTTCTTCCCGAACCGAAGGAGCAGTTCGCCCATTCCCACCAGGGCGTCCTCGTGATCGGGATCCAGGATGAGCGCATGCTGGAAGCTCTCGCGGGCCCACGCATATTCCTCGCGCGCAAGCCGCGCGTATCCCATGCCGACGTACAGTTCCACGGCATTGGGATATAAGGAAAGGCCCTCCTTCAACATCTCGAGGGCCCCTTCGTAATCGCCTTCATCGTAGAGCTTGTATGCTTCCTCATCGTATTCTTCAGAGCTCAGGAACCGCTCTTGCATCATCCGCATCCTCCCGATGGAGATGTGGGGCGCTTCCGGAGTGCCCGCAGGATGGCCGGTTCGGACCAGGGTCTCGCAGGCGCGAGCGCGCCCAAATCTAACCTGGGGCCCATACGGCAACCAGACTCCGGCGGTGTCCGACGGAGCGGCGCGCGGCAGAATTGTGCGGGTTGAATGAGAACCGGCACAGATTTGCGCCGGTGTGCCGGGCTGCGGTATTCTCGGGCGCCCGGACTACTCCTGGCCGGCGGGAGCGTCGGAGTTGGCGCCAGTGGTGATGGTGGCGGCGCCGCGGGCTATGGCGGGCTGGCAGAAGCGCATGCCGACGGCGTGCAGAAAGCGCAGCTCGTGTGCCGCGAGAGTCGGATAACGTTCCCCGAGATAGTCGATGGTATCGTTCATCCACTCCGTCTGGTCGGCCTCGCTGGCGTCGACCACGCCACATCGGTTGATGTGACTGAAAAGCTCATCCCTGGCTCGATCCAGGAGCTTCGAATCCGACAACTTCACCTCCTTTTGCCATGCATGACGACATCGCCGACCCAAAATCCGGCGGAAAAGCCCAGCAAGGTTACGCTGTGACCGCGAGCGGTGCAAATCCGGGCGGGATCTCCGGCGTTCGTCCCGACGCCGTGACGCTCGAGATCTTCCGGCAACTGTTCGCCGCCCTCGCGGAGGAGATGGGAGCCGCGCTGCGGCGTTCCTCCTTCTCTCCCAACATCAAGGAGCGCCGCGATTATTCGTGTGCGCTCTTCACGCCGGACGGCATCGCGGTCGCGCTCGGAGACCACATGCCGGTCCATCTCGGCGCCATGCCGATGAGCGTGGAGGCCGCCCTCGCGGAGCTGGGCACCCTCGAGGACGGCGACATCGCGTGCCTCAACGATCCCTTCAGGGGCGGGACCCATCTCCCCGACATCACGCTCATCGCGCCCGTGTATTCGCGGCCCGACGGCGTGCTGCTGGGCTACGTCGCCTCGCGGGCGCACCACTCCGATGTGGGTGGGATGACGCCGGGGTCGATGCCGCTGGCCCGGGAGATCTACCAGGAGGGGCTGCGCATCCCTCCCGTGCGGCTCTTCGTGCGCGGGAAGCGGCGGCAGGGGCTGTGGGACACCATCATGGCCAACGTGCGCACCCCGGCCGAGCGGGCGGGCGACCTGCAGGCGCAGATCGCGGCGCTCTACACGGGACAGGTGCGGCTGCTCGACCTGGTGGAGCGGCGGGGCAGCGGGGCGGTGCTGGGCGCCATGTACGAGCTCGTGGCCTACGCCGACCGCCTCCTCCTGACCGGCATCCGGCGCATGCCCGCGGGGCGCTTCGAGGCGGAGGACTTCATGGACGACGACGGGTTCGGACACGGCCCGGTGCCCATCCGGGTGGCGATCGAGGTATCGCGCGACGGGCTGGTGATCGACTTCGCGGGCACCTCGCCCCAGACCGAGGGCGGGATCAACGCGGTGGCGGCCATCACTTCGTCCGCCGTGCGCTACGTGGTGCGCTGCGTGGTGGAGGGGCTGCTGGGCGAGGAACTGCCCGCGGGCGGAGGGTCGATGACCTGCGTGGAGCAGCGCCTTCCGCCGGGCTCGCTGGTGAACGCCCGTCTCCCGGCCAGCGTGGCCGCGGGCAACGTGGAGGCCAGCCAGCGGATCACAGATACGCTGCTGCGCGCCTTCGCGGAGGCGCTGCCCGATCTCGTGCCCGCGCTCAGCCAGGGGACCATGAACAACACCACCATGGGCGGCATCGACCTTTACGGCGAGAGCTTCGCGTACTACGAGACGGTGGGGGGC
>VYDD01000068.1:0-6560 GCA_009843625.1 Gammaproteobacteria bacterium
GCGGAGAGCGTTGCGACGAGCAGAAACGGCTGGAGTGGGAGGCGCTTCACGGTCGTATTTCCTGTGGATTCGGGAGCGGGGATCGGCCGGGTCACGCTACCGGGGCGACGGAGGATGCAACAAGCTGGGGAGCCGGCCCTCGACTGCGTGTGCAGGACGCTCGCGGTCGTGGACGCGCAGCTGGGTTCGAGGTGCCGGCTGCTATCCGATTTGATAGTCGAGGGCCAGCGTGTGCTTGCCGTCCGCATCCACGTGGATCTCCATGGTGCCCGACAGGCCCGCCAGCTCACCCGTTCCGGACCCCGGCACCACATGGCCATCAGTGCGCGGCGGAGCGCCGGCCTCGGCTATGCCCCAGTGATGGAGCACGAACGTGCCTTCGCGGCCCCCGAGCGTGCCCGAGACCTGTTCGGACGCGATGTAGCCCGCGTTCTCCAGCGGGCCTTCGGTGCTGGCACGGCACATGAGCAGCCGAACGCGGCCCTCTCCATCCAGATCGCCCTGGTAATGCTTGGAGACGCGCGCTTCGGAGAGGAAGGGGCCATCGCCTTCATCAGCGTCGGGCACGGGATCCCAACCGGTGATTTCGAAACTGGAGACGGTTTTCATGAGCTGGAGTCCTTGGGCAGAGGATGATTGATTTAGAGCGTGGGTGCGGACGGACGATAGGGTTCGACGTTGACCTCGCCTTCCCGCTGCCGGGTGCGGGCGATGTCGTAGGAGGCCTGCATCCGCATGAGCGTGTCCATCTTCACCCCGAACGCCTTCTCGATCCGTAGGGCCATGATGCCGGACAGGCTCGACCGACCATTCAGAAACGTGGAAAGCGCCGGTCGGGACACTCCGAGCACCTTCGCGGCGGCAGCGACGGTCAGCCGGTGGGGTTCGATCACCTCGGTCTTCACGAAAGCACCGGGGTGTGGGGGATTCAGCATGCGCATGTGCGACTCCCGGCTAGTGGCGGCGCAGACCTGGATGGGCGATGTTCTCGGATTCTTACCGTGAAGTGTTGCGTGACGGTTTACGGAGATCAAGGACGGCTCGGAGGCTCATCCCAAAATGCTAGGTTGGTCCGGTCACGTTGTGATCAGGGGTGAGAGCCGGCTGACGAAGACGATCCCGCGGTTCATCGCGGTTGCGATCGTTGCGCTGTCCGCTGGTTGCCGGAGCCTTCCGACCGACACCGTCGATGTCATGACCCTCCATTTCGATTTCGATGAGGGCCCTCTGGGATTCGTCGCGGGCTTCGCCGACTATCCTCCCGCCCATGAGGAGATCTACGAATTGACATCCGGGCACCGGGCGCTCCCACCGCCTCTGGAGTCGCAGTCCGGGCTGTTCATCTCCGGGGTCAACAGGAGTGACGATCTGTTCATGTTCTTCTGGGGACCCATCGCCGGCCTGACTCCCAGAGCGAGCTATGCCGTCGAGGTCAGCGTGGAAATCGCGACCAGCACGCGGTCCGGTTGCGTCGGCGTCGGAGGTGCGCCGGGCGAGAGCGTATGGATCAAGGCCGGCGTGACCGCCGAAGAGCCGCTTGCGGTCATGGAGGACTCCTACCTGCGCATGAACATCGACATCGGAAGCCAATCCAACAGCGGCACCCAGGCGGTGGTGCTCGGCAACGTGGCCAACTCGCGGCAGTGCGAGCAGTCTCCCGTATGGGAACTCAAGGCCTTCGAGAGCCAATCGACGCCGGCAGGGATCTCCGTACCTGCTGATGGCCGCGCCTGGCTTCTGATCGGTGCCGATTCGGGATTCGAGAGCCGGACTGATGTGTATTTCACGCGCGCGTCGGTTACGCTGACGCCGAATCCGGGGGGATGATCGGCGATGGCTGCCGCTCAATCGGGAGGAATGGCTGTGGGATCTTCGGCAAGGATGTTGGTTGTCGTCGGGGACATCACGAAGCTCGCCGTTGATGCGATCGTCAACGCGGCGAACCGCTCGCTACTGGGTGGTGGCGGGGTGGACGGCGCCATCCACAGGGCCGCCGGGCCGGGCCTGCTCGCAGAGTGCCGTACGCTTGAGGGATGCGATACGGGTGACGCGAATGAGGATCGACTACTTGCGCGGTGCTATCGTCGGTCTCTGGAGGTCGCGGTAGCGAACGAACTGGGGACGATCGCCTTTCCGGCGATCTCGACCGGGGGGGCTACGGATTCTCGGTAGAGCGAGCCGCCATGATTGCTGTCCGTACGGTTGCGACCCTCCTCCGCACCTCCTCCCGCATTACCGAAGTCGTTTTCCGGTGTTTTCAGAGGAATCGCCTGACGCACATCGGGTGGTGATACGGCGCATCGGGTGAAGTCATTTCGGATTCCGATCGCGCGTGTCTGCGTCTCCCCTTTCCGTCAGGATGCGGTCTCACTACTCGCCCACTACGTGTTCCACATATGTCTCGGAACAACATATGGCCGCCCTGTCATCCTTGCCTCACCGATGACTTCCCGTTTTTCGTGGTGATCGGTTCGATTCGAACCGCGTTTAGCCGCCGGACGCGAGAATTCGGTCCACGTCATCCAGCACAAGGGGATGTAGCCTCAGCGCCACGCGGACATGCGCTCGATACTTCTGTATTGCCTCCCGCCGGTCAGTTCTTTTCTCGCCGAGCAGTGCTGCGCAATACCTCACAACCGCGGTAAGTATCCCTCTCCCTAGAGGGGCGACGGCAAGCTGGCGGATTAACGCTGCAAATACTGCCGCCCCAGTGTCCACATCTCCGTCAACCAGTCTTGTCAACCCTCTTCTCACATTGGCAGTAAGCTCATATCCACCCGCTTTGATCCACACATATAGCAACTTATCGGACATCGGCAAAAACCTATGGTTCAATACCATCAGCTTTTCAACCGCAAGAGCGAAATCTGACTCGGATATCTTACCGAGAGCCGTCGCAGCCTCTAGCAACGCAAACGTCGAAAAGCTCCTCCCATTTCCCTCCCCAGCAACCAACGCCCGAAGCACCAGGTCATCTGCATACAAAGGCACCTCCCTGGTCGCGAGTGCCTGCGCATCAAAGGACGCTGCTCCCAATACTCGCCGAAGTTTTTCGCCCTTCGGGCTCATAGCTTCCGGGGGACAACCCCTTGGCGTTGCGTTGTCGCTCAGCCAGAGAATCATCGCTTCCAATTGCGTTATGTGGTCATCCACTACCCCCGGTCCGGGCTGCGATAGCACCATGTCATCGCCTTCGAGAGCAATCCAACCGGTAGCTGATTGGTGGTACGTCTGCGCCTTCTCGATGTCCTCCCGCAACTCCAGCACTACCGCGGACGGAACGTACATGTCATTCACCATCGTGGGAAGAATCCCTAACAGTCCGAGTTCGTGCAGAGTGATCAGTGCGGACGCATGTAGTACCACGGCGTCTGCAGAGAGCGCGGCCTCTGTAGAAGACCTAAGCGACGAGAACGTGCCTGCTTCCACCAGTAATCCCCGTTCAGTGGTCGTGGCAAAGTGATATGCGTCACGAAAGGAAATATCCATCTGTATGGCCAATGTGGACAGCGCCATCTTGCCGATACTGTAGACCCTTCCTAGCTCTTGGAAACGTTCCCGGCGTTGGTGGAGTGTGGATGTCATCGTTGACAACATCCGGAGGACATCGTCGTCACCTGCTCTGATGGCCTGTATTGGACTCGGCTCTACCGCCACCTGGGTCGTCATGCGGCGCAGGGCATCCTGAAATGCTTGGACCCAGATGAGCTTGACCTCTACGATATCATAGCTCACGGCATCGAGATCATGCGGACGTATAGTCACGGATTCCCCAACGGCTCGGCCGATCAGCTGGTGCGCCTCCTCTGAAGTAGCACGGAGTTCATCAGGGCTTTTCGGCTCCATGTTGTCACCGAGGATCCAATAGGCTACTTCGTCGCCTACTGAATTCCGTAGCTTGACATAACAACAAGCGCCGGCCGTTCTTTTTGACGCCTTGCATGGCAACTCGTCGGGCGATGCCAAGAAAAGGCTAATGTAAGCCACGTCACCTTCAGTGCTAGGCCACAGATCTCGCAGGCTCTTGTACGCGACACGAATCGCTCGGTCGTATTGCCGACTAAGAAAAAGGAGTTGCGCCAAGCTAAGTCGGCATTCGCCCTCGACTCCCTCGCGGTCGTGCAGGCGTTCAACTATCTCTAGAGAAGCTCTTACATCTCCGTTTCTGAATAATGCGTGGGCAAGACGAATCTGTGTCATCGTCCGATCGGCCGATTCACGCTCAGCAAGTTCTTCTAGATATTTGACAGCTCCCTCAAAATCATACCGTTGCAATGCTAACGACGCTGAGGCTTCCAGTACCCAATCTGGAGAAATGCCCTCTTCGCTTTTCTGCGACTCGATAATCTGGGCTATCCTGTCCCAGCGGTTGGTTTTTGAAAGTGCAGACAAGTACACCCGATAAACCGTTTCGGTCGCTTCATGCAAGTCAATGGTCTCTATGATCTGAACCACTTCTTCGTACTGCCCACGCTCGAGAGCATAGATAGAATACTCGCACGCGAGGCTGACTTGGTATTGCGGAGGAGCCGCGGCTAGAGCTTTGGCATATAGCGAGCACGCACTCGCCACGTCCCCAGAAACACGCCGTAGGCGGGCACGAAGACAATCCACAAAGTAGCCGGGCTCAGCGTTGTCCATCCGCTTCAGAATCTGCTTTGCCAACTCAACGGCTCCAATGCCAGTCGCAACGCTTCCGAGCGCCAACAACTGTGCTTGATGGTCGAGGTCGCTAGAACGCAAAGAACTCAGCGCGCGCTCAATGCTCGCCACGACATCAGCCGTCGGCTTGCCCGCGTCCGCCATAAGAAGAGCGCGAAGCCCTAGGATATCAGGATCTAGATCGCTTTCGGTTTGCCTGAGGACGAACAGCCCCTCATCGGGTCGACCCAGGTGCCCAAGCGCTCTCGCGTGAGCAAAAAGTGCCTCCGTACATCGTGGGTCGGCTGCACAGGCATCCTTCGCGTCCGCTAACGAGCCAGACGCGTCACCCTCCGCGAGCCGCAGAGTTGACCGGGCGGCCAAAGCCCAGGCGGTGACACGTGATCGCGCAACCTTTCTTGTTGCTGTAACCGCGGTCTCGATCAGGCCACTGACCAACGCCCTATCCTCCTCCGGCATTTGGTCGGCACCGATGCGTAAGCCGATATATAGCAGCAGTTCAGCCGCAAGTACGCACTGGCGAGCATTTCCGGCAATGTGAGGACAGGCGGACTTGACCTGATCCAATGCGTCGTTCAGCCGGCCAAGGTCGGCAAGTCGTCCGCCGAGCGTGAGAAGAACACCGGCATCTTCGTGGAGGGAAATGGGAATGTCATCCAGCTTGGTAATATTAGGAGATGTTCGAATTAGGACCATCCACGCATCTCTCTGCTCCGGACTACGGGCGAGTACACGTTCTGCCATCGCCGAAGCTTCCCCGTCTCCACGGATCTCGTGCAACTGAGCCAGCATCGCAGTCGCGCGATTACCCTGAGGCTGGTAGCGAAGAGCGGCCCTTACGGAGGCCTCGGCGGCGTCCACTTCGCCGAGGGAGATGTGACAGGAAGCTACGTTCAAATGGAGATGATAACACCGACGCGGGATAACACTACCTTCGTCAGTTAGGGCATCTAGGGTTTGACAATATTGAATACGTGCGGAAGCAAAATCACCAGATCGAAACAACTCATGTATTGGCGCAATTCGCGACTGCCACACCGGGTCAGCATCGTCTTTCGTAGTTTCGAAATGGAGTTCGCCGATGTCCGCACTCTTTGCTATGCCTGCTGCGGACCCGATTGGCGGGGTGGCCGTTCGCATCTCCTCGCGGAAGGCTCGAATTTCTAGGCGGGTTTGGTCATGCTGCTGACGGACGAACTCGACGATTGACCATTGAGGTGTGCCTGGTGGGAAGAATTCCTGAAGAAGGGAGCCAACGAAGTGAACGAGCCACTTCTCGACATCCTCCCGGCGAGGATTAGGAATGGATGTTAGGTCTACAAACCGTTGGACAAGGACGTCCGTCTCTCTTTGGGATACTCCAGCGGACATCTTGCCGAGAGCCTCGATAGCTCGCTCGTCAGAAAGCAGCGCCAAGACGGTTTTGGGGAGCGCAGAACCCATTTCGGGAAAGCTGCTCTGGAGCCGAGCAGCTGCCCGTCGGTAGGGTCCCTGGTCCGTCCACGCCGTGGGCTGCGAGCGGAGGGACTGGACCAGGCCGGGGAGTAGAGTAAAGGCATCAGTCATGCTCACGAATTCATCTCGGGTTGAAGACCGTAATCGCCGGTTGTAGCGTCCAGCTTACCTCATCCGAGGTGCGGGGTGTAGATCACAGCTTCAACAGGATTAGGTATCGCCAGGCCTCTCTATGCCTACGCACTTCGGATCGCTGGTTGGGCCGTCCCACTACACCTCCCCCTACCCCAACTCCTCCAACACCCGCTCCGGCCTCAACGGCAACCTCCTCATCCGCACCCCCGTCGCATCGAAGATCGCGTTCGCAATCGCCGCCGGCACTGGCCGATGCGACGGCTCCCCCGCCCCGTAAGGCCGCAGATCCGGCCGATCCGGATTCGGGT
>VYDD01000068.1:6570-7610 GCA_009843625.1 Gammaproteobacteria bacterium
TTACGACGTCGATCTGCTCGGGCGTGTCCATGTGCGTGAGGGTCGGGTGGGTGCGCCAGTCGACGCTGGTGACCTTCTCGCCGTCGAAGCGGACCTCCTCGTAGAGGGTCCGGCTGATCCCGTGCAGGAGGTTGCCCTGGATGGTGCTCTCGAGGCTGTTCGGGTTGATCACCAGGCCGCAATCGTGGGCGCACACCATGCGGCGGACCCACACCCGGCCGGTCTCGCGGTCGACCTCGACCTCGGCGATCACGGCGATCGTAGTGCGGGCGCGATACGCGTACGCGATACCCCGCCCCGTCAGCACGCGCCCACTGCCCACCGTCCCGGGTGACGGGCGCGCGTACCACCCGTACGCCTCCGCCGCGGCCTCGACCACCGCGATCGAGCGTGCGCGGCGGAAGGCCTCGTCGTCGTCGGTCGACCCGCGCAGCAGGCGCAGCCGGAACTCCACCGGATCGGCACCCGCGGCCGCGGCCAGCTCGTCGATGAACGACTCTCCGGCGAAGGTCGTCTGCGGGCCATTGGGGTCGCGCAGGTTGCCGGTGCGGAGCGGCGTCTCGAAGGCCAGCGGGAAGCGGACCGCCCGCGTCTCCTGACGCCGGTTCGGGATGTAATACATCTCGTCGGGACCGCGCGCGCCGCCCGGAGACGGCCGCTCGGGCCGGAAGCCCATCAGTTGCGCGATCAGGACGGTGCGGGCCTGGTTGTACCCGACGTGCGCGTAGTTGGCGATCCGGCCGCGATAGTCCAGCGCGACCACGTTGCCATCCGCGTCCAGCCCTCCCCGCAGATCGATCGCGAACGCCGGGCCCTTCGTGTCCCACGCCGTCTCCTCGTGCCGCATCCACTGCACCCGCACCGGGCGGCCCAGCTCACTGGCCAGGTACGCGGCCTCGAAGCCCGCGTCGTCCGCCGCCGTGCGCCCGTAGAGCTGCGGCCCGTCCATCCAGATCACCCGCACCTGCTCCGGATCCATCCCCAGGAACTCGGCGATCCCGGTCCGGTGGCTGTACGGCTTCATGTCGTTGGTGTAGATG
>VYDD01000068.1:7620-21867 GCA_009843625.1 Gammaproteobacteria bacterium
GTCGTCGGATCCCGGGAAGGGCGCCGTGGCGGGCTTCTCCCACTCGACCACGAGGCGTTCCGCCGCCTCGATCGCCTGCTCTTCGCGCTCGCACACCACGGCGACGTAGTTGCCCTCGCTCACCACCCGGATGAAGCCGGGCAGCTCGCGCACCGACGACTCGTCGATGGCCGAGAGCGTCGCCCCCGCGAAGGGCGGGCGCACATTCCGGGCGTGCACCATCTCCGGGAGCGTCACGTCGACAGCCCACTCGAGCGATGCATCCACCTTCCCCGGGATGTCGTAGCGCGGGATCGACTGGCCGACCAGCTTCAGGTCCTGCACCGGCTTGATGCTCGCGATACCGGTGGTCGCGTTGATGTTGCCCCCGGTCAGCGCAACATCGAAGCGCCCGCCGCCGATCAACTCGCCGTACGTGACGGTCCGCGAGGGATCGTCGCGCACCGAGATCACGCCCTCGCTCACGCTGAGTCCCTCCACGGGCACGCCGAAGCGTTCCGACGCCATCTCCAGCAGCACGCGCCGGGCCTCCGCCGCGATCCGGCGTCCGACCATGGCGTCGCGCTCGATCGCATCCGAACCCCCCGAGCCGCCCTGATCCACGGTCATGTCGGTCCGGCCCATGACCACCGTCGCCTGGTCGAAGGCGAGGTCGAGCTCGTCGCACATCATCTGCTGGGTGGCAGTCCCGGTCCCCTGCCCGCCATCGGTCTTGCCGACGTAGAAGGTCGCAGTGCCGTCCTCGTGTACGACCAGCCAGGAATCAAGCTGGAGGAAGTCGGGATCGGGATAGGAGGCCGACTCGGAGGACTCGTCCCCGGATGGCTCCGTCCCAAATCCCCATCGGCCCGCCCCGGCTGCGCCCACGCCGCTCACCCCGAAGACGAACAGTCCCGAAGTCTTGAGAAAGTCGCGGCGGGATGTGGTTCCGCCCCAGCGCGCGAGGGCGCCGCTCACCGCCTTGGGCACCTGCCGCCCGGCGCTCATCGGTCCTCCCCTTCGGCCATCGCTTCGGCCGCGCGCTTCACCGCCGACTGGATCCGGTAGTAGGTCATGCAGCGGCAGAGCACGCGATTCATGCCCTCCCGGATCTCGTCATCGCTCGGGTTCGGACTGTAGCTCAGGAGCGCTGCCGCGGTGAGGATCTGCCCGTTCTGGCAGTACCCGCACTGCGGCACCTGCTCGTCGATCCACGCCTGCTGCACCGGATGCAGCTCGCCGTTCTCGGGCAGTCCCTCCAGCGTCGTGATCTCGCCCGTCGAGCGCGATACCGGCCGGTTGCAGGACCGGATCGCGCGCCCGTCCATCAGCACCGTGCACGTCCCGCACTGAGCCAGCCCACAGCCGAAGCGCGGTCCCCGCAATCCGAGATCGTTGCGAAGGACATACAACAGCGGCGTGGACGGATCGATGTCGAGCGTATGCGTCTCGCCGTTTACCCTGAGCGTGATCTCGCTCATCGATGCATCCCCCTTCAAGCGGAAGGCCCTGCAACCCCGCACGTCTCACTCCACGGGCAAGTGTGCGATCCGAGCCCGCTGGCGGCAAGCGGATGCTCTGCGTACCTGATGCCCGTGACCTGCCATGTTCGCGTTAGTGCCCCATATTGCGTCTGAAGTGAGCACTGCTCCTGGAACGATCCCCGCTGCTTCGAGGACCCTCGATGAGGTGATATCGGGGACCGCTGATTTGGAGGAATCATGTTAGACCAAGTTTCCTCGCCGTTTATCTCACGCGTGAAGCGTCGAGGCCAAGTCTCGCGACGAGCTTTGGGGCGAACGACCCTCCCACTGCTCGCCGCGATCTCCCTAGCCGCGATGCCCGCCAGCCTCACCGCCCAAGACCCCATCTCCCTCCTCCCTCCCATGGAGTGGCGCTCGATCGGTCCGGACCGGGGCGGCCGCTCCATCGCGGTGGCGGGCCACGCCGACCGCCCCTTCGAGTACTACTTCGGCGCGACCGGCGGAGGGCTCTTCAAGACCACAGACGGAGGGTCCACCTGGACCCCCGTGACCGACGGCCAGGTCGGCAGCGCCTCGGTGGGCGCGGTCGCGATGGCGCCCTCCAACCCCGACATCGTCTACATCGGCATGGGTGAGGTGCAGTTGCGCGCCAACGTCCTTCAGGGAGACGGCGTATACCGTTCCGACGACGCCGGGAAGAGTTGGCGACATCTCGGCCTCGCCGACACCCACGCGATCGGCCGCATCCGTGTTCATCCCACCGACCCGGACCGCGCCTACGTCGCGGCGCTCGGCCATCCCTTCGGGCCCAATCCCGAGCGCGGCGTCTTCCGCACCACCGACGGGGGCACGACCTGGGAGAACGTGCTCTTCCGCGACGAGCGCACAGGAGCGGTCGACCTGGTCATGGATCCGAGCGATCCGGACGTCCTGTACGCCACGCTCTGGCAGGTGCACCGCAAGCCGTGGCGCCTGTGGAGCGGCGGCGAGGGGTCAGGGATCTTCAAGTCCACCGACGACGGCGACACCTGGAGCGAGATCACGCGCAATCCGGGCCTCCCGGACGGCGTGCTCGGCAAGGTCACGATCACCGTGTCCGGCGCGGATCCGGACCGGGTATGGGCAAACCTGGAAGCCGAGCGGGGCGGGCTCTACCGGTCCGACGACGGCGGCCGGACCTGGGAGTTCATCAACGGCCACCGCGACATCTGGCAGCGCGCCTTCTACTTCCAGCGCCTGGAGGCGGACCCGGTCGACCGCAATACGCTGTACATCCTCAACTTCAGGCTCATGCGCTCGACGGACGGCGGGAAGACGTTGGAAAGCGTGCCCGAAACCCACGCCGATCATCATGACCTGTGGATAGATCCCACCAATCCCCTGCGCATGATCAACGGCAACGACGGGGGCGGCGTGGTGACGGTGAACGGGGG
Organism: Gammaproteobacteria bacterium; assembly: GCA_009843625.1. Taxonomy (GTDB): domain Bacteria; phylum Gemmatimonadota; class Gemmatimonadetes; order Longimicrobiales; family Gaopeijiaceae; genus BD2-11. Next base: position 10,517 of record VYDD01000068.1, read on the forward strand.
CCGCACCTGGACCTCGATGCGGTATCCGACGGCGCAGATCTATCGCCTGACGACGACCTCGGACTTCCCCTACCACGTGTGCGGCGCGCAGCAGGACAACTCGACGGCGTGCGTGTCCTCCGAGCCGGGACATCTGCGGAATCCCCGCGCCCCGAGCACGGAGTGGATGTACGCGGTGGGCGGAGGCGAGATGGGCTACATCGCGCAGCACCCCGCCGATCCCGACATCTTCTACGCGGGCGCGACCAATACGCTGACCCGCTACGACCGGGCGACCGGCCTGGTCACCGACATCCAGCCCTGGCCCCGGATCGTCATGGGCGAGCCCGCGCGCGACATGCCGGAGCGATGGAACTGGACCTATCCCATCGTCGTGGCGCCGCAGCCGCCGCATGCGCTCTACGTCGGGTCGCAGCACCTGTGGAGATCGCTCGACGACGGCAAGTCATGGGCGAAGATCAGCCCGGATCTGACGCGCGCGGAGCCCGAGACGCTCGACGATTCCGGCGGCCCCATCGTGAAGGACCAGGACGGGCCCGAAATCTACGCCACGCTGTACACGATCACGCCTTCGCCGCATGAGGCGGGCACGATCTGGACGGGATCCGACGACGGGCTCGTGCACGTCTCGCGCGACGATGGTGCGACCTGGCGCGACGTGACCCCTCCCGACATGCCGGCGCACGCGCGCGTCATGACCGTTGAGGTGTCCCCGCACGCGCCAGCGAGCGCGATGGTGGCCGGGATCCGGTACGAGATGGACGACCGTTCGCCGTACGCATGGCGCACCGACGACCACGGCGCGAGCTGGACCCGCATCAGCGATGGCATTCCGGATGGCGCCTTCGTGCGCGTGGTGCGGGAGGATCCGAAGCGCGCGGGACTCCTGTACGCCGGCACCGAGCACGGCGTGTTCGTGTCCTTCGATGGCGGCTCGAGCTGGAGCGACCTCTCATTCGAGCTCCCGGACACACCCGTCACCGGGCTTTCGGTCGAGGAGCGCGATCTGGTGATCAGCACCCATGGCCGCTCCTTCTGGGTGCTCGACGACATCGAGACGCTGCGGCAGTTGAACGCGGATGTCGCCGACGCGGATGTGCACCTTTTCCAGCCGGCCGACGCGATCCGCCGATCTGTCCCCGCGGTGATCGACTTCCGGGCAGGCCAGCCGGGGACGGAGGGGCGGAGGGCGCGCCTCGACATCCTCACCGACGACGGAGACCACGTGCGCAACCTCATCGACGAGAGCGTGGCATCGGGCACCCAGCGGGCCCGCTGGAACCTCCGCTATCCGGGCGCGGTGACCTTCGACGGCATCGTCCTTGAGGGCGGCAACCCGGCCGTGGGCCCTTGGGCGCCGCCTGGTCGCTACCGGGCGCGGCTCACCGTCGATGGCATGACCCGCGAGGCGACCTTCGACGTGCATCCGGATCCCCGGCTCGACGACATCCCCGCCGCCGCATTCACCGACCAGTTCCGCCTGGCCATGGCGATCCGAGACGCCGAAAGCCGGGCGAACACGAGCGTGCTGCTGGCGCGCGACCTTCGCTTCCAGGCCGACGCGATCGTCGCCGCGACCGATGACGCTGGCCTGAGGGACCTGGTGTCCCGCTTCACGGCAGGGATCGAGGCGGTGGCGGGAGAGCTCTACCAGCTTCGGAACCAGAGCCCGAAGGACAAGATCGCCTTCCCCATCAAGCTGAACGATCGCCTGACCGGCCTGCGCAGCCACCTGGAGCGGGGTGACGGCACGCCCATCGACGCGTACCAAGCGGTCTTCGAGCAGCTGTCGGCGGAGCTGGAGGCGCACTTGCAAGACCTCGAGCGGATGCTCAGCGACCGTCTACCGCGCCTGAACCGGCGGCTGGAGGAAGCGGGACTACCGCAGATCGTCGTAAGGGAGGCACCGACCCGATGAGAATGAGGCGCGTCATTGCCCCGCTGGCTTCAATCATGGTCTTCTGCACGGCGTGCGAATCCGCTCCGGAGGCGGCGCCTGTGATTCTCATGGACCCGGTGGCCACCTCGGAAGCTCCTCTCACCGGCATCAACTCGATCGCCCTGGCCGACGAGACCACGGCGTGCGTGATCGAGTCCTACGAAGAGCGCATCCACTGCCTGGGCCGGGATGGGGAGGAAGTGGGCGCCTTCGGACGACCCGGCGAGGGTCCAGGCGAATTCCGTAGTCTGATGGAGGTCGTCGGCGGACCGAACGCCACCATAGGTGCCATCGACTGGGGGTTGGCGCGAATGACCGTCTTTGAAACGACAGGCACGCGGGTCTCCGAAGTGAATCTGCCCTTCTTCGGGCCCTACCGGGCAACAGCGTCCTTCGATTCCGTCTTGTTCGGTTATGGAATGGCGAGTCGCTCCGGCGACCTCGCGACGGGGCTCCAGACGCTACACACGGGATTGGACCTTGCGTCCGGCGACATTCTTTGGGAGAGAGGCTATCCCGTCGATCTCTTGGAAACCGGATGCGACTGGGGGCCGTCGAGCGAGCTCAGCCTGGGTGTGCCCACGCCAACGGGTGGAATCGTCTTCCCCGCGTGCGGCGGATTGATGATCCTCCTGGAGGACCGCGACGGCGATGCCGCCTCGCTGGTGGAAGCTCCCCTGTACGTCGAGGAGTTTCGAACCGAGGCGGAGGTGGACGCATTCGCGGCGCAGCAGCGGACGAGCATGTTCGGTTCCGAGGCCACCGTTGAGAGGTACCGGACGACGCCCCTCCGCTATAACGTCGGACGCCCGATCTTCGACGACCGCGACCAACTCTGGGTCCTCACGCGTCGATTTCACGAGGGGTTCTCGCATCTGGACATCTACGCGGGTACCCGGCTCATCGGCGTGGTGCAGGTGCGGGACCGAGCGGTCGGTTTCGATCTGCGGGGTTCGACGCTTGTCATCCTGACAGACAGGCCCGTCGGCCCCGAAGATCCCGACGGCTACCCTGACCGGGCCATCGACTGGTACGACATCGGCAAACTGGAGATCGGCCGGTAGGGGAGCCAACCCACCGCCCACGCTGCAATCCGGCCCGGCCGCACCCCGTCACGGGATCCTCTCCGGCGTACCGCCGTACTCTCTAGAGAGACTGTCCCCTCCTTGCCAGCAGCCGGAAGCACGCCTGAGTGAACGCTCAATCCCTCACGGTCGCCCTCATCACCGATGTCTTCCCCCACCGGGACGAAGAGGAGCGGCTGCTGGCCCATCTGCGGAAAGCGAAGGCGCGAGGAGCGCAACTGGCGGTCTTGCCGGAGCTGCCGCTGAATCGCTGGGCGCCCCTGAACCAGATTCCGTCTGACGCCGACGCCGAGCCCCCGTACGGACCCCGGGAAAGCGCGATGGCCGTGGCCGCGCGGGCGACCGGGCTGGCAGTGCTGGGCGGCGCGATCGTGCGCGACCAGACGACCGACCGCCGACACAACACTGCGGTGCTCTTCGGCGCCGACGGCGAAGAGCGGCTGCGCTACCGCAAGATCCACCTGCCCGACGAAGAGGGGTACTGGGAGGCGCATCACTACGATCCGGGCAGGGAGTTGCAGGCGCCGGCCGACGTGGGCGGATTCGGCATCGGGGTGCAGGTGTGCTCGGACGCCAACCGTCCTCAGGGGTGCAACGCGCTCGCCGCCATGGGCGCGGACGCCATCCTCCTGCCACGCGCCACTCCGGCGGAGACCTACCCGCGCTGGCGGCTGGTGCTGCGTGCCAACGCGGTCACCAGCTGCGCCTACGTGATTTCGGTGAACCGGCCCGGCACCCGGTCGCAGGGAGTCATCGGAGGGCCGTCCATGGTCGCTGGCCCAGCCGGCGAGGTGCTGCTCGAGACGCGTGATCCGGTAGCGACGATCACGCTGGAGAAGTCGGTCCTCGCGCGAGCCCGCAAGGAGTATCCCGGCTACCTGGATGTGCGCGCGGACGTCTACGCGCGCGCTTGGCAAGTTGCCCGGAAAGGCAGGGACTGAGGTCCCGTCCTACCCGAACCGCACCCCCTGCGCGAGCGGCAGCTCGGGGCTCCAGTTGACCGTGTTGGTCTGGCGCCGCATGTAGGCTTTCCAGGAATCGGAGCCTGACTCGCGGCCGCCTCCGGTCTCCTTCTCGCCCCCGAACGCGCCCCCGATCTCCGCGCCGCTGGTGCCGATGTTGACGTTGGCGATGCCGCAGTCGCTGCCGCGGTGGGAGAGGAAGAGTTCCGCCTCGCGCATGTGCTCGGTGAAGATCGCCGACGAGAGCCCCTGGGGCACGTCGTTGTGCTGAGCGATGGCCTCGGCGACCTCGTCTACCGCCTGCGCCGGGGACGCATCCGCACTCCCGTACCCCAGGGTGTAGAGGATGGGCGCGAAGGTCTCCTCCTGCACGATGTCGAACTCGTTGCGCGCCCGGGCGATGCAGGGGGTGACGTAGTGCCCGCCGGGGAAGTCCGGGCCGTCCAGGCGCTCACCTCCGCAGAGAACCTCGCCCCCCTCCTCCGTGACCCGGCAAACCGCGCTCTCCAGGTCGACGACCGCCTGGTGGTTCACCACGGGACCCATCAGCGTCGACGGATCCCGCGGGTCGCCGATGCGCACGTCCCCGTACGCGGAAACCAGCCGCCGCTCCAGTTCCTCGCGGATGGACTCGTGCGCGATGATGCGGCGCGTGCTGGTGCAGCGCTGCCCGGCCGTGCCCACCGATCCGAACAGGATCGCCGGAAGCACCAGGTCCATGTTGGCGTGCGGGGTGACGATGATGGCGTTGTTGCCGCCCAGCTCGAGGATGGTGCGCCCCAGCCGCTTGCCCACCACCTGAGCCACCCGGTAGCCCATCCGGCAGCTGCCGGTCGCGGATACCAGGGGGATGCGCCGGTCGTGCAGGAGCCGGTCGCCCACCGTGGATCCCCGCCCCACCACCAGCGAGAAGATCGCCGGATCGTAGCCGTTCTCGCGCGCAACCTCCCCCGCGATGCGGGTGCATGCGATCGCCGTGAGCGGGGTCTGGCTGGAAGGCTTCCACAGGGTGGCGTCTCCGCACACCGCCGCGATGGCGGCGTTCCAGCTCCACACCGCGACCGGGAAGTTGAACGCCGAGATCACCCCGACCACGCCCAGCGGGTGCCACTGCTCGAACATGCGGTGGTCCGGGCGCTCGGAGTGCATGGAGAGCCCGTAGAGCTGGCGCGAGAGACCGGTCGCGAAGTCGCAGATGTCGATCATCTCCTGCACTTCGCCCTCGCCCTCGGTGAGGATCTTCCCCATCTCGAGCGTGACCAGCGCGCCCAGCTCCGACTTGTGCCGGCGCAGCCGGTCGCCGATCTGGCGCACCACCTCGCCGCGCTTGGGAGCGGGCACCGTCCGCCACTGCAGGAACGCCTCGTGCGCCCGCTCGACGATGCGGTCGTACTCGTCCTCGGTAACCTGGCGCACGGTCGCGATGCGCGAGCCGTCGATGGGGGTATGGACCTCGAGTTCGGGCCCGGAGCCCATCCACTCGCCCGCGAAACCGCCCGGATTCACATCTTCGAGTCCCAGCGCCGCCAGCAAACGTGCGCTGCGGGAGGAGGTGGCAGCCGAAGGCGCCGGAGTGGTCATGGTTGAAGGGTTCATTCTACCGTCCCTGCGTCAGCTCGCGGATCTGCCGCACCGCCGCCTCCACCTTGAGCTGGACGCCCATCCTGCCGTATTCGACGGAAGCCTTGGTGGGGTCGCCGGAGACGCCGCTGCCCTCGAACCCGCCTCCGGGGGCGAGTTCGCCCTGGCGGATGTGCTCGGGCGCGATGTAGAGAAGCTGGGACGTGTCGCTGATGCCGGCGTGCCCGCCGATGGTCGCCGCGTCGTAGCCGTGCTCCTCCATGAGCCAGTCGCGGAACCCGTTGCCGGAGTAGTAGTCGCCCACGAAGTGGACCCGGCCCTGCCTCCCCGCGGCCGCCCATTCCTCGTTCAGCATCTCCGACACGGTGCGCATGCCGTTCTGGTTTCCGCCGCTGTCGCCGATGAAGACGATGTCGGTGAAGCCGTGCACCTCGAGGCTGCGGGCCGCGTATTCGAGCAGCTTCATAAAGTGCTCGTTGGGAAGCGTGATCGCCCCCGCGTAGCGCATGTGTCCGGTGGGTCCGTCGGGCCCGTCGATGGCGCCTTCGGGAACATAGGCGATGACCGGCGCCACCAGCGCGTTGCCCAGTTCGCGCGCGATCATGTCGGACGCGTGGTTGATGATGAACTTGTGTTTGCCGAGCACCATGTGGGGTCCGTTCTGCTCGGTCCCCGCGGTGGGCACGATGATGGTGGTGACCCCCTCGCCGATGGCGGCCCGGACTTCGGTCCAGGTGAGTTCGTCGAGGAAGACGGTGTTGGGCCGCTGTGCGGCGGCGGCGCTCGCGGTCACGAACACGGCGAGGGCAGCGGAAGTCAGCGTGCGGATCATGAGGTCCTCCGTTATACGCGTGAGCGATGTCGTCACGGCACTAGAATGGTGCATCCCTGCGTCTGCCGCGACTCCAGCGCGCGATGAGCCTCGGCGGCTGCGGAAAGCGGGAAGCGCTGGCCTATGGTGAGCCCGATGCGGCCCGCCTGAATGTGCCCCAGCAGTTCGCCTGAGGCTTCTTCCAGGTCCTCGCGCCGCTCGATGTAGGGCTTGAGCGACGGACGGGCCACGGTGATCCCCCTGGCGCTCAGGCGCAGCAGGTTCAGGGGAGAGACCGGGCCGGAGGCGTTGCCGAAGGTGATCATCATGCCGAAGAGGGCGAGGCACTCCATGGAGCCGTCGAAAGTGGCCTTGCCGACCCCGTCGAAGACTACCGGGACGCCCTCGCCGCCGGTAATGTCGCGCACCCGCTCGACGAAGTCCTCCTCCTTGTAGAGGATGACGTGGTCGCACCCGTGCGCCCGCGCGAGGCGGCCCTTTTCGGCGCTGCCCGCAGTGCCGATGACGGTGGCGCCGAGCGCCTTGCACCACTGGCAGAGGATGGTGCCCACCCCGCCCGCGACCGCATGGATCAGCACGGTCTCGCCGGCGCGCACCCGGTAGGTGCGGCGACAGAGGTACCACGACGTCATGCCCTTAAGCATGGCTGCGGCGGCGGCTACGGACGCCACGCCGTCGGGGATGCGGACCAGTTGTTCGGCGGGCATCACCCGGCGCTCGCAGTAGCCGCCCAGCACGCTACCGTAGGCGACCCGGTCGCCGGGCTGGAACGTCGGCCCTTCCGTGGCCTGCGGACCCGCCGCCTCCACCACCCCGGCCGCCTCCATCCCAAGCACGGCCGGCAGCGACGGCACCGGGTAGAGTCCGCTCCTGTGGTAGGTGTCGATAAAGTTCAGCCCGACCGCCTCGTGGCGGACGAGCACCTCGCCCGGGCCGGGTTCCGGCAGGGGCAGTTGTTCCCACTGCATCATCTCCGGGCCCCCGAGCCCGTGGATGCGGATGGCCATGGTGGTGGTCATATCGGTCTTGTGGAAGGTTGGAATGGATATCTCACGGCGATTCCGCGATCCGTGCCAGCCCGGCCCGCGCCGCACGCACAAGGGCCTTCAGCGTATCCCGCGGCGACTCGCCCATCTCCAGCTCCAGAACGCGCTCATAGAGCCGGGTGGCGAGTTCGATGTCGCCTCGCCCCTCGGCCAGCCCCGCCCTGCGCACCATCTCCGAGGGCGGATCCTCCGGCCGCTCGGCGTTGGGGTCGCGCACCAGGTTGGTCACCAGCGGCAGCGAGAGCACGATCAGCCCGATGGCGAGCAATACGCGGCCGAGCTTGCGGTTGCGCCGGCGAAGTTCGACTCGGCGCTGCTGCGGCGACTCGGTCGGCTGAGAGGACATTTGTGCGTGGATTTCGGCTGCAAAGCGCGAAGAAGCGGCTCGCGTCCCGGCGTGCGGGAGGCGTCAGCGGGCCTCCGCCAAGGGGAAGACTACGAGCCAACTCTCGCGCTTGCCGCGCAAAGGATCAAGAGCAGGCGTCAGCCGGCGCTTCTTCTCTTCACTGCCAGCCAATGGGCATGAGGGCCCTGGGTTTCTCGGCCATGCGCTGCATGAAGCCGTAGGTATAGGCCCGGATTTCCGCGCCGTATGAGAACACCTCGATCTGGTAGATCTGGGAGGGCGGATAACTCTCCAGTTCGTCCAGTCCGCGAATTGCCGGGATTTCATCGACGTACACCCTCGGGCTGACAATCCGTCCTCGTCTGCGGACGCAGCGCCATGCGGTCCAGAAGGACGGGCAAGGAACCATGCGCACGAAGGCTTGAGATCGCAGAAACTCCAGGGCGTTGGCCGAAGCCGTCCGCAACATCCGCTCCTGATCGTACACGCGCGCGAAAAACGGCACAGCCCGCCGACGGGAGCGAAAACGCCTCTCCATCGTGCTGATGTTGTCGGCCACCGTCGTGACGCCATCGAGGAGGATCGGCCGGGGTGTGAGCTCGATCTCGACGAAGACGCTGTCTACAAGCATCTCGACTGCTGTCGATATCTCCTCGTATCCGAACTGGACTACGGCCACAACCTCAGAGCCTGCGGCAACTTCCTCGAACCGGAACCTGCCAAGTGAGTCTGTAAGCGCGCCGTAGCTCTGCTCCTTCAGATAAACTGCGGCCCCGGGGATCGGAGTCCGGGTCAGCTCATCGTAGACAACACCGTGCATCAGCACGCGGATAGCCGTGCTGTCCGCCTCCTGCGCCCCGGTTGTGGCGGGCAAGCCAAGGGAGATTGCGATGGCCAGGGCGCAACGGACCAACGCCCGGCAATCGCCCCTTCGCATCGTTGATGGAGGCGCTACGGCCAGAGGTTTATGGGGATCAGCGCCATGGGTCTCTCGGCCATGCGCTGCATGAAGTTGTAGGTGTAGGCGCGGACCTCGGCACCCGACGAGTAAACCTCCAACGTGTAAATCTGAGCCGTCGGATAGGTGTCGAGTTCGTCGAGCCCTCCAAAGGCGGGGATCTCGTCGATGAACACCCTCGGGCTGATCACCCTGCCACGTCGGATGATGCACCGGCTCGAAATGTTGGCGGACATCTGCGACCCGACTCCAAAGACGCCCGCGCCCGCCGGACACGGGACGGGATAGTAGCGGGTCTCGCGCTCGAGGAACTCGAGGGCGGTGGACGACGCGCTGCGCAGCAATCGCTCCTGGTCGAAAGCGCGGGTCTGGTATGCAGCGGACCGCCGCCGCGAGCGAAGACGCCGCTCCATGGTGGTGATATTCTCCACCACCGCCGTAACGCCGTCGAGCAGGATGGGCTGGGGTATCAGCTCGATCTCGATGAAGGCACCGGCCTCGGACACCTCGATCCTTGCCGCCGCCTCCTCGTAGCCGAACTGGATCGAGGCGATGACCTGGAAGCCCACCCCGACATCCTCGAAACGGAACGTGCCGAGCGAGTCGGCGAGCACGCCGTAGCTCTCGTGCTCCAGATAGACAGCAGCTCCCGGCACGGCGGCGCCCGTAAGCGCATCGTAGACGACGCCGTGCAGCGGCGCGCGTACCGGCACGGGCTCCGGCTCCTGTGCATCGATTGCGGCGGGCGGGAAGAGACAGGCCAGCGCCACGAGGAGGAAACCGGCCGGCAAAATCACGACGCCCACCCACTTTGGATACCGTCGTCCCTCCGGTGCGCTTCGGAGCATCTCGTACCCGCCCGCTACGGCCAGAGGCCGATAGGAACCAGCGCCATCGGTCTCTCGGCCATGCGCTGCATGAAGTTGTAGGTGTAGGCCCGGATCTCGGCGCCCTGGGAAAAGACTTCCAGCGCGTAGATCTGCGCCGTGGGGTAGCTCTCGAGTTCGTCCAGGCCGCCGATGGCCGGCATTTCGTCGATGTACACCCTCGGGCTGATCGTTCTTCCCCGGCGGATGATGCAGCTTGTCGACAGCGCGCCGGTCAACCGGGAGATTCCGTGCCAGCCGAGGCTGCCGGTTGAACTCCCGGTGCCGAAAATGCCGGTGCCCGCGGGGCAGGGGACGGGAGTGTAGTGGGTTTCCGAACGCAGGAATTCGAGCACGGTGGCCGACGCGCTGCGCAGCAAGCGTTCCTGGTCGAACGCACGGGTCTGGAACGCAACGGACCGACGCCGCGAGCGCATGCGCCTCTCCATCGTGCTGATGTTGTCGACCACCGCCGTAACACCGTCGAGCAGGATGGGCTGGGGCGTAAGCTCGATCTCGATGAAGGCGCCTTCCTCGGGCACCTCGACCGGCGCTCCCGTCTCTTCATACCCGAACTGGATTGCGGCGACGAGCTGCGGCCCAGGGAAAACGTCCGCGAAGCGGAAGACACCCGCGGAGTCCGACAGCACCCCGTATCCCTCGCCGTTCAGGTAGACCGCGGCTCCCGCCACGGCGGTGCCCGTGAAGGCATCGTAGACGATGCCGTGCAGCGGGACGCGGATGGACGAGGGCTCCGCCTCCTGCGCATCGACCGCGGCGGGCAAGAGGCAGACAACCACCGGGAGGAGGCAGCCGGCAGCCATGGCCGCGACGCCTCCCCATCTTCGATATCGTCGTCCTGTTAGTGCTCGTCGGTGCATCCGGCCCCCCTTACGGCCATGGGCCGAGGGCGATCAGCGCCTCGGGATTTGCAGCCATGCGCTGCATGAAGCTGTAGGTGTAGGCCCGGATCTCGGCGCCCTGGGAATAGACCTCCAGCGCGTAGATCTGCGTCGTCGGATAGTTCCTGAGCGCGTCCAGGCCGCGGGCGGCCGGCATTTCGTCAATGTACACTCTCGGGCTGACCACCTGACCCCGTCTCCAGATGCAATGACTCGACAACGCGCCGGGCGCCTGGGAGGGAAGGTTCCATCCTCCGAGACCCCGGGCCGGCTGCCATCCCGGAAGCGTCACGCCGCCCATGATCGGACAGGGTCGCCGCTCAAGGCCCGTCTCCCGCCAGAGGAACTCGAAGACATCCGGCTCCGGGCTGCGCAGCAGCCGTTCCTGGTCGAACGCCCGAGCCTGGTACGGAAGGGACTGTCGACGCGTCCGAAGGCGCCTCACCATGGTGTCGATGTTGTCGGCCACCGCAGTGACGCCGTCGAGCAGGATCGGCCTGGGCTTGAGGTCGATCTCGATGATGGCCCCGGCCTCCGGCACCTCGACGTCTGCCGCAACCTCCCAGTACCCGAACTGGGTTGCGACGACGGTCTGCGAGCCGGCGGGGACGCCCTCGATGCGGAACGACCCACGCGCGTCGGTGAGCGCGCCGTAGTCGTCGTCCTCCAGATACACGGCAGCCCCCGCGACCGGGGTCCCCATGACTTCGTCCAGGACAACACCCCGGAGGGTGACTCGTATCGGGGCCGGATCTTCCTCCTGCGCATGCACTCCCGATGCCGACAAGAGGCCGAGCGCCGCCATCAGAATGGAGCGCGCCAGGGCGTCCCGCA
>VYDD01000460.1 GCA_009843625.1 Gammaproteobacteria bacterium
GCCCCCGCCCCCCGCGGCGGCCGGCGCCGTCGAATCGGGGGTGTTCGTGCTGACCCCGGAGGGCGAGCGGCTCGTCGACCAGCGCGGCAGCGCGCGCGAGGGCGTCGTCACCGCGCGGGTGCCCAACGGCGACTACGTCTTCGGCATGGAAGTCCTGGAAGACGCCGACGACCGGGGCTGGAGGGTGCGCGGCGGAGTACGCCAGGAGAACCTTCCCTTCGGCCTCGCGGCCATATCCGACGTCGTGCTGCTGGACCCGGCCGGCGATCTGCCCGAGAGCCTGGACGAGGCCCTTCCCCGGGTGCTGGGTTCAACCCGCGTCCGTTCCGGCGAGCCCTTCGTGGCGGGCTGGGAGGTCTACGGGCTCCAGACTGGCGAGAGCGCCATCGTCGGCATCACCATGCAGGACGCGAATCCCGGGCTGCTCGCGCGCGCGACGCAGTTCCTGCGCCTCACCACCCCGGAGGCGCCCCTGGAGCTGAGCTGGGAGGAAGCCGGACCCGACGAGCTGGGCACGGTCTTCCGCGCCATCGCACTTACGTTGCCTGAGGTCGAGGCGGGTGAGTACGACCTTATCCTGACCGTGCAGCTGCCCGGCAGGAGCCCGATCGACGTCACCACCCGCCTGACCGTGGAGGAGTAGCTCCCGTCAGCCGGCCCGCCGCACGGACGTGATCCTCACCGGCGGGGTCAGGGTCTGTTCCTCGTATGGCTGTCCCTGGATCGTGCGTACCACGTCCATTCCGCTCACCACCTGCCCGAAGGCCGCGAATCCCTGGAGGTCGGGGTTGCGGTTGCCGCCGAAGTCCAGCGACGGCTGGTCGTTGATGCAGAAGAAGAAGCTGGAGGTGGCGCTGTCGGGCTGTCCCCGCGCCATCGAGATGGCGCCGTCGACGTGGCGCAGCCCCGTGACCGAGGTGCGCTCCATGGGGATGGCATCGAATCCCTGCTCGGCGAACTCCTCGTTCACGCTCGCCTGTATCACCTCGATGCGGACGGTGTCGTTGGGCTGGTTGTCCATCGTCACCGTGCGATGGAACTGGCCGCCGTCGTAGTGGCCTGCGTCCACGTAGCGCAGGAAGTTGGCGGAGGTGCCCGGCGCGTTCTCGGTGTCGATGTCCACCTCGATGTCGCCGAAGTCGGTGGAGATGATCACCCGCACCATTCCCGTCTCCTGGGCGCTCTCCTCCGCTTCCTGCGGAGCCTCTTCGGCGGGTTCGGCGCAGGCGCCGGCGGCGATCAGAAGGACGGCGATGGTCGATGCGAGTATTCCCTTGCGCATGGGTCGAACCTCCTGTGGATCGGGGTTTGGCAGGAACCACGATGATACGGCGCGGAGCGCAGGCGAGCCAGCGGCGCCGGCCTCCGGGGGCGTCCCCGATCCACCGGTTGGCGACCCATTCTTCCATTGACCCGGGATGATTGCCCGCGGTAGCGTTGGGTTTCGCCGAGCAGCCCCGGCATCTCGACGGGCGATGCATCCAGGTCAGCAAATGAGCAACCCACGAGACAAGCATCCAAGCCGCCGCGCGTTCCTGGCTTCGACCGCCGGCATCGCGCTCGCGGGCGCAAGCGCCTGTATGCGGTCGGCGGCGGATGCCACTCAGCCGCAGTCCGACCTGTTCGTGGTCAACATGCTCGGTGGCATTCGCAACCCGAACGCCCCGCGCTCCGGAGGACCCTCCGGGGCCCTGGAGGCTGAATCGCGCACCTCGCTCGACGACCGCGCGCTCGCCGACGTGCTGGCCTCGGGCACCGCGGCAGTCAACGTCACGATCGGCTACGTCGCGGGCCCCCGGGAGCCCTTCGAGAGTTCGATCGCCGACATATCCCGCTGGAACAGGATCGTCCGGACGCAACCGGAGGCTCTCCTCAAGGTATGGACGGCCGGCGACATCGAGCGGGCGGCGCGCGAGGGCAAGGTCGGCATCATCCAGGGATTCCAGAACGCCGCGATGATGGGCAGCGACGCGGCACGCGTGGGCACCTTCGCCGGACTGGGCGTCAGGATCATCCAGCTCACATACAACATTGCCAACCAGCTCGGGCACGGCTCGATGGTGCCGGAGAACGGCGGGCTCACCGGGTTCGGCAGGGAAGTGGTGGCCGAACTCAACGCCAACAACACGCTCGTCGACTTGAGCCACAGCGGCGAGCGGACCTGTCTGGACGCCATCGAAGCTTCCACCGCGCCCATTGCGATCACGCACACCGGCTGCCGGGCGGTCACCGACCTGCCGCGCAACAAGACCGACCGGGAGCTGCGCCTGGTCGCCGAGGGCGGCGGGATCGTCGGCATCTACTTCATGCCCTTCCTTGCGGAGGACGGCATGGCCGTGGCGGACGACGTGGTGCGGCACATCGAGCACGCCGTGCGGGTGTGCGGAGAAGATCACGTAGGAATCGGCACCGACGGAGGCACCACCGCCTACGACGACATGGAAGCCGCGTACGAAGCGGCGCGCCGGGACGTCGAAGCGCGACGCGCGGCGGGAATCGGCGCCGCGGGTGAACGCGCCGGGGTCGTGCCGTTCATCCCCGACCTGCAGGGCCCCGACCAGTTCCTGCAACTCGCCGGCATGCTCCGCGCACGCGGACACACGGCGGCGCGGGTCGAGAAGATCCTGGGGCGGAACGCGCTTCGCGTGTTGCGCGAGGTGTGGGGAGGGTAGCCGTGTTCTATGGCGCCTGCCATCTCCCGCGGCGCAGCAGTTCGCCGCTGCCGGCCCCGGCCAGAATCTCTCCGTCTTCGTAGACGACTTCGCCCCGGCGGAGCGTCATCACGGGCCAGCCCGTGACCTCCCACCCGGAATAGACCGAGAAGCCGGTGCCGGAGAACATGTCCTCGTCGCGGATGGTGCG
>VYDD01000092.1 GCA_009843625.1 Gammaproteobacteria bacterium
GTGGTACTCGCCCGAGCCCCAGCTCGCCAACTGCGTGCCCGTGGCGGACTGCTGCTGCGCGTCGGACCCCCCGAGGGGCATCGTGAAGGAGGTGCCGCCGAAGAGGGCGGCCAGGCCTGCCTGGCCGCCCTGGGCGAGGCCGAGACCGCCCGCGTCCGGCGACGACAGGCTCGCGGCCATCGACGAAAGTCCGTTCGTTTCCACGCGCCGCTCCATGCCAATCCCCTTGGCCACCGCGTCGACGCGGCCTGCGATCGCCGAGGCGGTGCTCGATGTCATAGCGGCCGCCACGTGCGGCAGGACGCGCGTATTCAGCCTTCCCGCGCGCTGCACCGGGTCGTCGGTCGCGGCCGAAGCGCTCGCCGAAGCCGCGCCGGTGCCAGCCCGGTTGATCGCCGAGACCCGGTAGTGGCGCGTGCTGCCCGGCAGCAGATCGGTATGCGAGAAGGCGGTGACCGTGGACTCGGTGTTGGTCACCAGGTCCGCCCACCCGGCGGCGTCCTCGGAGACCTCGATGCGGTAGCCGGTGATGGGGGCACCGCCGTTGTAGGCGGGCGCGATCCAGAACAGGTCGATCTGCGTGGGCGTGACGTCATTGGCGACCAGCCCGGTGGGCGCGTCGGGCACGGTCGCGTCGGTGGTGGAGCCCGCGACCCGCGACGCGTCGCCCACGCCGATCCGGTTGATCGCCGAGACGCGGTAGTGGCGCGTCGAGGCCGGCGCGAGCCCGCTGTGCGTGTAGAGGGTAGCCGCGGTGCGCGTGTTGGCCACCAGGTCCTCCCAGCTCCTGCCGCCGTCGGCCGACACCTCGATGCGATAGCCGGTGATGCGCGCGCCCCCGTTATCCGCGGGTGCCTGCCAGGAGAGGGTGATCTGCGAGGTGCCGGCCGCCTCGGCGCTGAGACGTCGCGTCACCCCCGGCACGGTCGCGTCGGTGGTCGCCCGCGCCGTGTTCGAGAACGGTCCCAGCCCCGCGAGGTTGATCGCCCCGACCCGGTAGTGCCGCGTGGTGGCGGGCCGGAGGTTCACGTCGGAGAAGGTCGTCGTTGAGGAGTTGGTGTTGCGGCGGATGATGTTCCAGGTCGCGCCGCCGTCGTCGGAGGCCTCGACACGGTAGCCGAGGATCGAGACGCCCCCGGTGTAGCGGGGCGCGTTCCACGCCAGGTCGATGCGCGCCGTGCCCACCGCCCGCGCCGTTAGCCCGGTCGGGGCCCCGGCGAAATCGGCGTGCGTGAGCGCCGCCGCCGTGAACGACCACGCGCCGGCGCCCACGCGGTTGATCGCCGCGACCTGGTACTGGTACCGGGTCACCGGGTCGAGCCCGGTGTGGGTGAACGTCGTGGCCGTGGTCCCCGTGTTGGGACGGATGACGATCCACGAGTTGTCGTTGGGCCCGAGCATCCGGATGCGGTAGCCGGTGATGCGCGCCCCGCCGTCGCTCTCCGGCCGGTCCCAGGCGAGGAGGACGGCGTTCGGGCCGGTTCCACGCGCGCGAACGTTCTGCGGCTGCCCGGGGGGCGCTGCGTTCGTGGTGCCTTCCGCCACGCTGGAGGGGGGGCCCGGCCCCTTGCCGTTGATCGCGGACACGCGATAGAACCAGGTGGTGGCGGGGCTGAGATTGCCGTCGGTGTAGGCTCGGTCCGAGCTGCCGGTGTTGGCCACGAGCGGTAGCCAGGGTCCGAGGCCGGTGGCGGATCTCTCGATGCGGTAGCCGGTGATCTCGCTCCCGCCGTCGGAGGCGGGGCGCGACCACGTGAGCAGGAGCTGGTCGCTTCCCCCCACGCCGCCCGGCCTCACCCTCAAGCCCGTGGGCGCGCCCGGAAAGTCCACTTCGGTGGTCGCGTGGCCGGGGTTCGACCACTCGCTTCTGCCCGCCCGGTTGATGGCCAGGACTCGGTAGTGGCGGGTTGTGTTGGGCCTGAGGTCGTCGTCGGTGTAGGTGGTGGCCGTGGTGTTGGCCACGAGCACCGCCCACCCGCCAGTCCCCGTGCGCGACCATTCGATGCGGTAGCCGGTGATCGAACTTCCGCCATCGGACGCGGGCCTGGTCCAGTTCAGGACGATTTCGGACGTTCCCCTCGCCCGGGCCGTGAGCCGCTGGGGGGCGCCCGGCCGAAGCGCCGCCGTCGTCGCGTGGGCGACGTTGGAGGGCTCTCCACTCCCGCTGGCGTTGATCGCGCCGACCCTGTAGTGGCGCGTGACGCCGGCGGTGAGGCCGGTATGCGTGTAGGTGGTTCTGTTGTTCCGGGTGTTCGCCGCCAGGTCCTCCCAACTCCTGCCCCCGTCGTCCGACACCTCGATCCAGTATCCGGTGATGTCGGAGCCGCCGTCCCTCTCCGGCTCGGCCCAAACAAGCTTGATGCTCGTGGGCCCTTCGGCGGACGCCGTCAGGTTCCGCGGTTGGCCGGGAACCTCCGACCCCACCCGGGTGACGTTCTGGATCGAGCGGGTGAATCCCGGCACCAGGTTGCCCACCCCGTCCCGGGCGGCGCTGGCGCCGTCGTCCCTGTAGACCAGTTCGACCGCGTCGCCGGGGAGGACCGGCTCGGCCAGGGTCAGGATCATCTGGTTCGCGTCCACCTCGACGCTGGAGACCCTCTTCGTGTCGTACACCCTGTCCCTGATGAAGGATAGGGAGAACTTGTCGGGATCCGGAACGAAGTCCTCGTCCAGATTCTCGTCGAGGACCAGAACGAGTTGCCTGCCGGCGATCCTGCCGCTGAGGATGCGGGGCGCCCTGTTGTCGACCCTGAAACTGCGCGTCTCCGGGAGGTTTCCTTCGCTTTGCGAGTTCACGGCCGCGCCTTGGGGGACGATGACGATCACCGAACCCTCCCAGTTCGTGTTGGTCTCGAGCATGA
>VYDD01000183.1 GCA_009843625.1 Gammaproteobacteria bacterium
AGACGTACCGGTCGGAGAATGGTCATTGCGCAGGGGTGTCCTCGCAAAAGGGGTGCGGGAGGGGGTTTGTGGCTCGATGTGGCCGAGAAGGCGCAAGAAGGTATCCGAAATCCGCGTGGACGCAAGGGCAGTTTTGACCCGGCGGCAGGAAGAGTCGTGAACGAAGTTCAGCCCGCCGGCGCACCAACCGAGTCGGCCAAGCGCCTTCGGAAAAGGCCCGCGCTCAGCGGCGTATGACCCGCACCACCTTGCCGTTCTTGTCCACCACCACCACGGGGCCCTCGACCACGTCGTTGGCCAGCGTCTCGGCCTCCGCGCCTTCCGCGTCTACACCGCCGCCGCCAACGTCAGGCTGCACCTGACCGGGCAGTGTGTACGGATCCGCCTTGCTCAGGTCCACCTCGTGGCCCAGGTCAGCGAGCGCCTGAAGCGTGATCGCCGTCACAAGGTCACCGCCTCCCACCGACATCACATCGTCCGGGATGATTCGCCTCCGCCAGTGCACCCATCTGCCGCCGCCGCCGAACGCCGGCTGGTCCTCGACCGGCACCTTGCCGCCGGGATATCCCTCCCCGCCCGCCGCATCGAAAGCCTCGACCGCCAGCGGACCGGCGAAGTGCGGGTCCGTGTCCCGGTCCTCGATCTGCCAGTCCCCGATACCAAGAACATGTCCGATCTCGTGCAGCGCAGTGCCGGGCAAGAGCACGGAACTGTCCACGGTACGCTGGGCGAAGGTGTTCTCCCCGATGAAGTCGAGGCCGGATTCCTCGCGCCTGCCGCATGAGGTTGCGTACGCTGCGGCGTTCCGCAAATAAGGGAAAAGTCTGATGCGGATCAGCACATCGTCGATGACGCCCACGAACCGGGTTCTGGCGCTATCGCCGCAGTACTCCTCAACCGACCCGTGCATCGGCACGTCCGGCAGGTCTCCGGTCACCACCTCCATCCACCGATCCGCAGCCCGCCGAATCGTCGCCTCCTGCTCAGGCGTGAATCCTGGATCGAAGTACAGCTCGATGTTGAACGCGTCGGCGGCCGGCACCGGCACCACCCATGCCAAGAATCGCTGGGTCGCCCGCAACCCCCCCGGATCGATGGCCGTCACCTCGTCTTCGGTCGTGTCCCCCGACAGCGGGTCGAGCCAGAGTACTCCCTGCTCGATCCGAGCATGCACCACCCCCGCCACGGTCGCCACCGCGTCGTACGCCAGCGTGTCTCCATTGGGGTCGTCGAAGTAATCCCGGAGGGCCACGGTCGCCGACGGGCCGTCGGCCTGCAACCGATGCTGCGGTATGTGCGACCGCGTATCCGGGCTCCTGTTGTCCGTTTCCGCGAACAGCACCAGCTCCTCGCCCCGCACAAGTTCGACGCCGCTGTAGCCCGCGACGTGCAGTTGAGGAGGAGGCCCGAAACCGACATGCGCCGCACCTCCGCCCGAGTACGCCGACACCTCAAAGGAGGGGCTGACCGTATCGCCGGCCAACACCGAAACGACTTCGCGGGAGATCGATCCACGCTGGACCGACACTGGCATCTCGAACGCGAACGGTGCACCCAACGGCGTCCGCACCACCACCCGCGCCGGTCCCGGCGCCAGCGGGTCGCCGACATCGACCCGCGCGAACTCCGGCCGTATCCGGAACGGTGCCCCGGGATTGCCGGCGAGCGTCACCCATTTCAATTCGGAAAGGCCCGCGAACACACCTGCCGGAAGCTCTGCCAAGCGGTTCCACTCGAGCCCCAACTCGGCGAGCTTCGGCGTCCCGGCGAAGATGCCGGGTGGAAGTTCTGCCAAGCGGAGGTTCCTGTCCAAGTCCAGCCTCACCAAGTTGCGTAACCCGGCGAAAATGCCCGGCGGAAGAGCGTGCAGCAGATTGCCTCGCAGCTACAGGCGCTGAAGCGCCGGTGTCTCGGAGAACAACCCCGGCGGCAACTCCGTCAACCGATTGTCTCTCAGTTGGATGCGCGAGAGCGCCGGCTTGTCCGCGAACAACCCCGGCGGCAACTCCGTCAATTGGTTTGCTCCAAGCGAAATCGCTTCCAAGCTGGACAGGTCGGCGAAAATGTTCTCGGACAACGAGGTCAAGCGGTTCTCGGTGAGCACTATGTTCTTCAGCTGCGAAAGCCCGTCGAAGAGACCGCTCGGAAGTTCCTTCAACTCGTTGTAGTCGATGAATAGGACCTTCAGTTGGTCCAGGTCCGAGAACACTTGCTCGTCCAGTGCCGTTAGACGATTGCCTCGCAGACTCAGGTCTGCCAAACCGGACAGGCCGCGAAAGATGCCGGTCGGCAGTTCCGAGAGTTGGTTGTGGCCGAGGGCCAATCGACGCAGGCGTGACAGCCCCGCGAAAATGTCGGGCGGCAGCTCCGACAACTGGTTGCCAATGAGCTCCAGTTCCGTCAATCCGACGAGCCCGGTGAAATCGCCGCTACGAAGGCGCTTGATGCCTTGCCGGTTGACGAAAACTTGTGTGACTTCTCCAAGCATTTGCTTCGTCACGTTCGCACAGCTTCCGACGCCCAGCCGACTGGCGATTTCCGCGCTCACGGCAGGGGTGCGGTTGCACACCCCTGCGTCCGACACCGCCGTCGCTTCGAACGCCATCGACGCGTCGCCCGCCGTCGCCCGTAGCCGCTGTGCGCCAATCTCCAGCCCCAGCGTCCACATGGTGGATGCGAGTCCGAGGCTGTCGGTCGTCGCCGCTTCCAGATCGACGGAGCCACTCCCTCTGTCCGGCTCGAACCGAACCGCCGCTCCCCAGATCGGGTGGCCGATCTCGTCCATGACGCGGACCGAAACAGGGCTTGGGAGGGTGTGGCCAGCCAGAGCCCATTGATCTTCTCCAGAGTGAACTTCGACC
>VYDD01000153.1 GCA_009843625.1 Gammaproteobacteria bacterium
CCTCGGGACGAAGCGTGGCGCGTCCGGCTGAAAGCGCCGCCAGGCGGAACGGGATCCTGGTGACAGCCCCGAAGAGACCTGCCGGATTGAGGCCCCGTGCACCTGCATCCGCCCGGCCCACCAGGCGTCGCAAGATCCCGCCGAGAGCGCGATGTCGTGCACCGATCTTGCGAGACCGCATCCAACACGAAGGCGTGGCAAGCCCTCACGCGCCATCGCTGCCTCGCTCCCGCGCAGATCGAGACGCCGGATGCCCGGGACGCTGTCGACTCCCTGGACCTCCTGCCCTGTCCGGTCCTGTCGCGGCTGGCGCCGATGGCGACGGAATTCCGCGATGACCGTCTGGGCCGACATGTTCGCCATGATTGCCACGGTCTGGCCATTGACGAGAATCGAACTGCCTTTTCGCCGATCCTGTGGAATCGCAGCTACGACTGGCGCGGGAGTCTGGAGCGAGCCTGGTTTCCGGGAACACATGGCGATGTCGGTGGCAAGATTCGCATGGCCCGGCGGCATGGCCGCTGTCAAATGTCCCGCTGAACTGGATGCTCGGCCACGCCGTCCGCCATGGTCTTCCGTTGCCCGGCGATTGGGGTGAGGTTTCCCGGAGGGCGCCGGTGCACCGATGCTGGGCGCCCCGCGTGGAATCGGGACTTTTTTCCTGCTGCGCGCGCCGCGACGGGTCGGCAAAGCCGACGGAGAGTTGCTGCACCTGTCGATTCGCGAGCGCATGGCCACCGATCCGCGCTATCGCCCGATCGGCCGGATGCAGGGGCCGGAATCGTGCAATCAGCCCGGTTCTCTCAGCCAGCCATCGGCGAAGGTGACGCCCTTGCAGCCGGAGAATCGGGCGACGCGGGTGATCTCCGCCTCGATCCGATCCAGCCGGCCGCGGCTGGGGCGGACCTCTGCTTCGGGCCAGTAGGCGGTGACGGCGAGCATTTGCGGCGTGCCCGTGCGCTTCATGTCGATGCGCCCGATCAGGCGGTCGCGCTCGATGACAGGGAATACGTAATAGCCATAGCGGCGAAGGGCAGACGGGACGAAGATCTCGATCCGGAAGTGGAACCCGAACAGCCGTTCGGCACGGTTTCTGTTCCGGAGCACGGGATCGAACGGGCTGAGAATCCGCACGCCGCCGGAAATGGCGGCGGATGGCCGGTCCACGATGTCCGGCCGGGCGAAGGACTTGCGCGGCTTGCCGTCGATGCCCTCCACTTCGATCTCGATCAATCGGGAGCCGAGATTCGCCTGACACCAGTCACGTGCCTGTTCCGGGCGCACGAGGTCCCAGAAGCCTGCGATCTCGCCCGAGGTCCCGAAGCCCAGGCGATCGAGCGCGGCATTGCAGGCCCAGTCGATGCTTTCGGCTTCGTCAGGCGTGTCCCTGCGGTGCCCGGCAGGTATCACGCGTTCCGTCAGGTCATAGACCTTCTGGAAACCCTCTCGCCGACTGACCGCGAGCCGGCCCGTTCGCCAGAGGAATTCGAGCGCGGCCTTTGAGGGGTTCCACTCCCGCCATCCGCCGCTGGAGCCAGTCTCGTCCTCGCCGACTTCGCGGGCCATGCAGGGGCCGTTCGCGGCGATCCGGTCGAGGGTTGCGTCAAGCTTCCGCTCGAAATCCTCGCCGTGCCACTTGCGCCAATGGGTGGCGAGACGCGCCTGCTCTCGGCGGAACATCAGGTGCCAGTGCGGAAAGAAGGCGGTCGGAATGATCGAAGCGTCGTGTGTCCAGTGCTCGAAAACGGTTCGGTGGCGATGAAGATGCGGGGTGAGGTGCTTCGGCCTGTATGGGCGCGACCGCGCCGACAGGATCATGTGATGGGCGCGCTCGACGGTCGAGATGCTGTCGACCTGCACGAAACCGAGCCGATCAATCAGATCCGGCAGTGCGAGCCCGGATGCGCTCCGGTCAAGCGCGTGGGAAGCAAGGAAGCGGTTGCGGGCCTGGGCATTGGACAATCGGGGAAGGGACATGTGCGCCGGGGTATCGCAGCCGGCGCCCCGTGTGAACTGTGGAGGCGGCCTGATGACCCGCTGCAAGAGCGGTGTCCAAGGTTGGACACGAGGCTGTCTCATTGATCTCATTGCTCGGAACACTTCATTGGGCGTGCGTGCCTTGAGGAAGACGTTCCAGTCATTCTGGCCGTCGGGAGGCCGCATTCGGCACGCTCTCCGGTCTTCCTTGACGAGGCGCTCGGTGGCGGGGTCTCCGGCCTGATCGGCGTCGAACGCGACGAGGCCGCGCCGCCTGCAGGCGTCCACGCATCGGTCCCGGAGGCTCCGGGCTTCAGCGAGGTGGCGGCGGACGGCAGGCCAGGCCGCCCCGCAGTGCGGCGGGATCCGCGGTCCGCGCGTCCCGGCGCTTCCGGCAAGGAGCGTGACGGCGTCGGCGAAGCCGCAGCGGGAGACATGCATGACGAGATCGATGGCGCCGCCGCCGGACTGCGCGAGGTGGTCGAGACACAGCTTCGCCGCCCAGGTGCACGAACGCGGGGCAGCATCGACGTCATCCAGGACGCGCTCGGCGTCGCGGATCTCCCGTCGCCGGACCGGTGCGCCGAAGGCCGGCGCGGCGGGGAGGACGACCTTGACCAGGACGTCGCAGCCGACTTGCCACACTTCATTGAAGGCATCTACAACGCCACCCGACTGCATTCGGCGCTCGGATATCTGAGCCCGAACAAGTTCGAGGAGATCAACGCCCTGGATGGGTCAAAAAGTGCAGGCTGAACTGTCCAATCGAAAGGGCGCACTCCAAAAAGTGCGCAGTTTTAAGTTGACAGTGACACTTCGACGCGGGACCGCCTTCACAAGGGTGTCCAAGCCCCTCATTCACTGGCCTTTCCGTGATCCACGC
>VYDD01000463.1 GCA_009843625.1 Gammaproteobacteria bacterium
CGCGCCGACGCCGCGATGCGGATCCAGAGCGTATCGCGCAGCACGCGTGCCCCGCTAACCGGTTGTGCGCGCCGGGCAAAGCTCTCCAGCGAGGCCTCGCGCAATTCGAGCGCAGTCGCCTCGGCAGGGGCTGCGGCATCCTCTTCCTCCGGAGTGGGGCGAAGCCTCAGGTAGGTCCCTCCGCCGAGCAGCACCGTGATGATGACCGCAGTCGTAACTCGTAGCGTCGTCTTCGAAAAACTCATGAGCCCAATTCCCTTCGCCGAACAGGCGATCACCTCCTACCGCATGTGCGGATCACCGCTCCTCAACGACCTGCCAGAGTGGGTATAGGCTCCGGTGGAACGGTGGCCAAGCGCACGACCGCAACACGCTGTAGTTCCACGGAGTCCGTCACCACGCCGATCGCGACCGAGTCCGTCAGGCGATAGGGTGTGAACCCATCGGGAAAGACGACCTTCTGGAACCGCGGGGCGGCATCGTCAAAGGCAACCGTCATCCAGGTCCTGCCATATCCGAGAGGGTGGGACGAACCATCGAACTCCCGAATCCAGATCCGTCCCGGGGCACAGCGCACATCGATCCCGAGCGGCGCCTCCGCGGCCAGTTGGTTGCCCGCACGTGCGAGCATGTCCGCCGCGGCGCGTTCGATCTCGTCGTCGGCGACGTTCGCTCCTTGCATCTCGTGACGCATCATCGCGCGGACATAGCCCAGGCGCTCCTCGTACGACAGCGGACGACCGGTCCACGGGAGCGCGATCTGCCTGTCCTTCGTGCCGCTGGGACGGTAGAGATGAAGGCTTCGGTCGACCGGGTCGAGCACGGCGGCGACCCCGTCGGCACACCCGTCCCAGAGCGGCACCGGGCCAAGACCCATGGCTGGAACGCGGGTCGCGGCTCCGGGAAGGTCGACGCTGAAGTCCACGACCACGACCGGCTCGGCATCACCGTGCGCGTACCGCATGATCTTGCCTTTCCAGAAGTCGTCGCCCCGGCTGATCCCGTCGGGATAGCTGGCCGTCCAGACTCCGGAGTCGTCCTCGACGACTCGAAACGGATCGCCGAAGGTCACGCTCCTGATATTGGCGCGAACGGATTCCCGGGCGATGGCTGTGGGCGTCGAACCCACGAAGTTGCCCGTTGCATCGAACACCGAGCGCCTGCGGGTGGCGAGATCCCACGCGACCACCTCGCCGGCGGACGTCGCCGCGGACAGGATCCAGGGGTTGCGGAGCTCCCCCGGCCCCTGGCCCGACCTGCCGAAGTCGGCGAGCATCCGGCCGGAGCGATCGTACGCCCGCAGAAAGGGTGCGGCTCCAGTGAGCACCCAGATCACCTCGCCGGACTCGATGATGTCGCGCACCCCCCACAACTCCTCGCCTTCCCGGAAGGTCGTGAGCGCGGAAGGGTCGATCTCGACCTCGGCCGTCGATGTGTCCGGGAGCATTGGGGCGCACGCGCCAATGCCGAGCGTCACGAGCATCAGCAGCGGCAGGATTGGCTGCAGTAGCCGCCGTTGACTGTGAACGAGCACACTTGCCAAGGCTGCGAGAGACGCGACCGCGGCGGCCAGAACCGGTGTCGCGACTGAATCGGGAGGTCCGAGGTAGCTGGTTCCGCCCATGAGGAGCAAGCCGGATCCGAGCGTCAAAGTGCAGGCCACGAAGCCCGAAACCATTCCCAGGCCCTCCCGCCACGGACGCTGTCGGGGAACGCCTCGCGCCTCGCGCTCCAAGGTGCCCATGATCGCGTCCACACTGGGCTCTGGGAGCGGCGTGTCGGAGGCGCCGACCTGCCGGATCGAGGCGATCAGGCGCAGCGTCTCGGCCACCTCCGCATCAACCGTTCCATCCGCCGACGTCGCAGTCGGTGCTGCCTCGCCCTCCACGACGGCCAAGACGAGACGGTCGGTCGTCTGAGCGTCCACATCGACCCGCCCGGCACCGCGCCGGTCGGACAGCATTCGCATCTTCTTCAGCATGGGGTTCTCCTTTGGCTAACAGGCCTCCTCGGCGAGCCAGTCCATCTGGCGCAGCTTCTTCAGGCCCCGATGGATCAGCGAGCGGACTGACACCTCCTTCACGGCCAGCATCCGCGCCACCTCGGCAGTGCTCCGGCCTTCGAGGATGCGCAGCAGGATCGCGTCCCGCTCGCGCTCCCTGAGCCGCTCAAGCGCCCGGTACAGCGCGGCCGCCCGCTCCTGGCGGTTGAACTGTTCGGCCGGACCGGGTGTGCGGTCGGCGAGATCGCCGTGGTCGTCAAGGCGGACCAGGCGTCCGTACCAACGTTTGCGTGCCTCCGTCCTGCAGACATTCCTGCACACCATCAGCGCCCACCCGAGAAAGGATCCGGTACCGCCGAAGCGCGCACGCTTGCGGTAAATGCGGATCCAGCAGAGTTGCAACAGGTCGGCCGCGCGGTCGTCATCCCGCGCGTAGCCACGGATCACCCGGAGCATGCGCGGGGACGTCTCGCGGACCAGTTCGCGAAACAGCGCCCGGTCCCCCGCATGGAATCGCTCCCGGTCGAAGCCGGTGCCGCCATCGCGCGGGGTCAACGGCGGGGCTCGCGGTCCGGGCGGACGAAGGCGAACAGGATTCCTGCCGCAATGGACGGCACACACAGCGGGAGGACGAACAGCAGACCTCCCCAGACCGCGTAGTATTGGACCAATTCGTCCGCCACGGCCACGGGAATCCAGAAAGCCACGAACAGTACTCCGCCCGTGAGCCAGCGCGTCGCGTAGCGGGTCCAGGTGGAAAGTCCGCCGGTCAATCTTCCGGCCAGATCACCGAGCACGGCGGCGAGTACGACGAACGCCGCGTTCGCAATCGGCACGATCAGCGTCGCGAGATCGTT
>VYDD01000448.1 GCA_009843625.1 Gammaproteobacteria bacterium
GCCGGCTCCCGCGCCCCGCTGGAGCGTCGCGCCCGCGCCCCCCGCGCGCCAGGTCGCGGAACTGCGCAGGCAGCTCAACCTTCCCCGGGCGATGTGCGTGGTGTTGGCCGTGCGTGGATTCGGGCAGCCGCCCGCAGCCCGCTCCTTCCTGCGCCCGTCGCTGGAGGGAATGCCCGATCCGGCGTCGCTCGCCGATGCCGTGCCCGCGTGCGAGCGCATGCTGAGGGCGGTCGAGCGCGGCGAGACCATCCTGGTGCACGGCGACTACGACGTCGACGGCGTCGCGGCCGCGGCGCTCCTGACGCGCTGTCTGCGCGCGCTCGGGGGACGGGTGGTCCCCTTCGTGCCCCATCGCCTTCGCGATGGCTACGACTTCGGCGCTGCGGGGCTCGCGGCCGCGCGCGCCGCCGGAGCCACCCTCCTGGTGACCGCCGATTCGGGCACGCGCGCCCACGGCGCGGTGGAAGAGGCACGGCGGGCTTCCGTGGACGTGATCATCACCGATCACCACACCCCGGACCGGACCCTGCCGCGCTCGTTCGCGCTGGTGAACCCGCGCAGGGACGACTGCACCTACCCCAACCAGGACCTTTCGGGGACCGGCGTGGTGTTCGAACTCGCGCGCCTGTTGGGCCGCATGACCGGATCGGAGGCCATCGGGCCGCTGCCGCATGTGGAGCTGGTCGCGCTCGCCACCATCGCCGATCTGGTGACCCTCTCGCACCACAACCGCGTCCTGGTGCGTCACGGCCTGAACGCCCTGCGCGATACCGGCAACGCCGGGCTGCGCGCTCTCATGCAGGTGGCGCGGGTGCGCGGCCCGGTCACCCCCGGCCATGTCGGCTTCACTCTGGCCCCCCGCATCAACGCGGCGGGACGGGTGGGGGAATCGCGGCGGGCGCTCGACCTCCTGCTCACGGACGACCAGCGCGAGGCGGCACGTCTCGCGCGCGCGCTCGAGTCGTACAACGCCGAGCGCAAGCAGACCGAGGCGCGCGTCCTTCAGGAGGCGGTGGCGCGCCTGGCCCCGTCCTACGATCCGGGGCGCGACTACGGCCTGGTGCTGGCGTCGAGCGACTGGCACCCGGGCGTGATCGGCATCGTGGCCTCCCGGCTGGTGGACCGCCTCCACCGGCCGACCATCCTGGTCTCGGTGGACGGCGACACCGCGCGCGGAAGCGCCCGCTCCATTTCCGGCTTCGACATCCTGGCCGCCATCACGAAGGGCCGGCGCCATCTCGACCGCTTCGGCGGACACCGGCAGGCGGCGGGGATGAGCCTCGCGCCCGAGCGCATCGATGCCTTTCGGGCGTCGTTCAACGAGGCTGCCGAGCGGGAACTCGCCGATCGCGATCTGCGCCCGCATCTGGTCGCCGACGCGGAGATCCGCCTCGAGGAGGTCACGGAGCCGCTGGTGCGCTACCTGCGGCACATGGGTCCGCACGGCATCGGCAATCCGCGCCCCCTGTTCCTGGCGCGCGGGATCAGGCTGGACGGGCCCGTGAAGACGGTGAAGGGCGCGCACCTCAGGATGCGCCTGCGCGATCGCACGGGGACGCTGGACGCGATCGGATTCGGGATGGCGGATCGGGTCGAGCCCGGGACGCTGGTTCCGGGACCGGTTGACGCGGTGTTTCGCCTCAAACTCGACAACTACCGCGGAGTCCCCCTCATCCAGGCCGAACTCAGGGGCATCGGCCCGGCTTCTCCGCGTCCGACAACCCCGGCGAGAGCGCCGCTGGAGTCACCGGCGTGAGAATCATCGCCGGACGCTGGCGCGGCCACCGGTTGAAGCCGCTGCGCGGCCGGGACGTGCGCCCGACCTCCGACCGGGTGCGCGAGGCCTGGATGGCGGCGCTCGGCGCCGACCTGGAAGGGGCTCGTGTAGTGGATCTGTTCGCGGGCTCGGGCGCGCTCGGGCTCGAGGCGCTGAGCCGGGGCGCCAGCCAGGTGACCTTCGTGGATCTCTCGCGGCGCGCGCTCCGGGTTCTGCGGGCCAACATCGAGCTGCTGGGCGCAGGGACCCTCACCCGCGTGGTGCGCGCCGACGCCCTGGGGTACACGAAGCGCATGCAGCGGGAAGAGGTCGATCTGGCGCTCGCCGATCCCCCCTATGGACGCGGTCTGGCGGGGCGATTACTCGATCTCTACGGCGAGCGTCCGTTTGCGGGCGTCCTGTGGGTGGAGCATCGTTCCCGGGAAGAGCTGCCCGGTTGTCCCGGGCTTCGGCTGCGCCAAAGAGTGTACGGAGACACCACGCTGACCATCGCGGAGGCTGAGGCATGAGCGGTGCCGGGAACCTGGTCGCCATCTATCCGGGGTCGTTCGATCCCGTCACGCTCGGTCACGAGGACATCGTCCAGCGCACGCTGTGCGTCGCCGACCGGGTCGTGGTCGCGGTGGCGCACAGCTCGACCCAGTCCAAGCGCCAGTTGTTCAGTGTTGAAGAACGGGTGCGCCTCCTGCAGGAAGTGTTTCAGGATGAGGCACGCGTGGAATGCACTTCCTTCGAGGGCCTGCTGGTGGACTTTGCCCGCGCCCGCGGGGCACGCTTCATGATTCGCGGCCTTCGGGCGGTGTCGGACTTCGAGTACGAATTCCAGATGGCCCAGATGAATCGCCAGCTGTGGCCCGGCGCGGAGACCCTCTTCCTCATGCCCGACGTGTCGTACGCGTTCCTTTCCTCTTCTCTGGTTCGCGAAGTCGCCGTCCTGGGCGGGGATATCTCCAGGTTCGTCTCGCCCCTCGTGGCCTGCGGGATCCGCCGGAAACTCGAGAACCAGCGGAGGGCGGAGGAGTGATGGCGCCGGCCCCCCGCGCGGAGCGCCTTGCCCGCCCCCGCCGCCTTCAAGTAAAC
>VYDD01000306.1 GCA_009843625.1 Gammaproteobacteria bacterium
TGATTCAGCTCCTGGTCCGCGGTCTGTTCGCGGCTGCCGCAGTCTCTTTCACGCGACGCGCTGGCCCGGCAGCCCGTGGACGGACTGCTGGCGCACGAAGACCGATAGTGTTCATCTGAACTTCTCACGGGGTTCCGGAACAAGCGAATCCCGATGCTCACCCTCCCTACCCCGATCACGCCGATATGTCCTTCACCACGCTTGTGACCCCGGAAGAAGTGTTCGCACACCTCCACGATCCCGACTGGGTGATCGTCGACTGCCGCTTTTCCCTAGCCGACGCCGAACATGGCCGGCGCGAGTACGAGCGGGCGCACGTGCCGGGCGCCGTCTACGCGCACCTGGAGGAAGACCTCTCCGGTCCCATCGTCCCGGGCACGACCGGCCGCCACCCGCTTCCGCCGGCCGCCGACTTCGCGAGCACGCTCGGCGCCTGGGGCGTCGACGGGCGGGTGCAGGTCGTGGCCTACGACGACATGGGAGGCGCGATGGCGGGCCGGCTCTGGTGGATGCTCGGGTGGGTCGGCCACGACGCGGCCGCCCTGCTCGACGGCGGCTGGCAGCGCTGGTGCGCCGAGGGGCGCCCGACCACGGCGGAAGTGACCGCTCGGCCGCCGCGGGTCTTTGCGGCCGTACCGAGGCCGGAGCGCCTCGTCCCCGCGGCCGACCTGCTCGGCAGCCTCGGAGACGCCTCCACCCCCCTCATCGACGCGCGCGCCGGAGAGCGCTACCGCGGCGAGGTCGAACCGCTGGACCCGGTGGCGGGCCACATCCCGGGAGCGGTGTGCGCGGCCTTCGAGGAGAACCTTGCCGCGGACGGCACCTTCAAGTCCCGCGAGGAGCTCCGCCAACGCTTCCGGGCCATACTCGGCGACACGCCTCCGGAGCGATCGGTGTCCTACTGCGGTTCCGGCGTCACCGCGTGCCACAACCTGCTCGCCATGGAACACGCGGGGCTCGGCGGCGGGCGGCTCTACGCGGGCTCGTGGAGCCACTGGGTCACCGATCCCGACCGTCCGGTGGAGCGCGGCTGAACAGCCGGGCCCGGGCGCCCTCACCCGGGACCAAGCACTCTCGCCACCCGTTTCGCGACCCGGATCGGCATCGCGCGCAGCGCTCTCCCCAGCCGTCCCCCTCCGGCATCGCCATCGTCCTCGAACCGCCGCGAAGCCCTCAGATCCGGCTCGAGGACCCGGCGCCGGAACGCTTCGACGACCTCCGCTGACCGGAAGACGGCGACGATCTCGGCCAGGAACCCGTTGTAGCTCATCAGGTCGAAGTTGGAGGACCCGGTGACGAGCATGCCGTCGTCGATCAGCATGCACTTCATGTGGATCATGCCACCCTCGAAGAGCCAGACCTCGAAGCCGTCCCGCTCCGCCATCGCCAGCAGGTACTTCTGCAGATAGGCCTTGTTGTTCGAGCGCGGGGTCACGATCCGGACCCGGACGCCGCGCGCCGCGGCCGCCGCCAGATGGTCCGTGAAGGGCGGGCTCAGATAGGGGCTGATGACGTCGATCGAGCGCCTGGCGCCATCGATGAGCCCGAGCAGGTCGCGATAGGCCGCGCGGTTGCCCTCTCCAGGCAGCAGGTGGAGGTCCAGCCCGGACCCTGCGAAGGATGCGCGGGCATACTGCGACCGCCCTCCCCACGAGGACTCGAAGTCCCGCCTGAGAAAGCGCGCCACATCCGCATCCTCGACCCGCACCATGAGATCGTGCCACTCGAAGTTGTGCTCGGAGAAGTTGATGCCCCCGATGTAGGATACGCGGTCGTCGAAGAGGATGACCTTCTTGTGATCGCGGTTGAGGAAACGCTGCCCAAGCATCCCGAAGGGACGGCCGAAGCGGACACCCACGCCCTCCGCCCGCAGCAGGCGCACCAGCCGCCGGGTGTTGCGCACCTCCGCCCGAAACCCGGGATCGAAAAGCGTTCCGGGAAGCGCGATCCAGCGGTCGTTCTGGTTGGCGCGCGTATAGGAGTCGACGAGCAGCCGGCGGTCCGGCGCGCGCGCGGCGAGCAGGGCGTCCGAGAGCGCCGTCCCCACCCAATCGCCCTCGAACGAGTAGGTCTGGATGAAGGCGTACTCGCGCGCCGCGGCGAGATCGGCCCGCACCGCCGCCCAGACGGCTTCGGAGTCGACCAGGACTTCGGCGCGCGCGCCGACCCGCAGGGAGGACCTGCCGTCGTCGGCCATCGCCTTAGAAAAGCCCGCTCAGCCAGAGCACCACGAACGCACCGTAGAACACCGATGTGGCGACCAGCGCCACCCTCCGCCACATCGGCGGCCGGATTTCCTCCGGCAGGAAGCGGGTGTTGATGTAGAGAAGGTGAAGCGAGGAAATCACGAAGACGATGCCCGCCATGTTGGCGCCCAGTTGCAGGAGCACGATCGGCTGCGCCAGCCCGAGGCCGATGATCCCCCATCCGGCGATCCCGACGAGCACGGTGTAGTAGACGAAGCGGACATCCCCTCCGCGCCAGCGCCGCACACGCCGGGAGCCCGTCCAGAGGATGTCGGTGATGGCGCGCGTCATTCCGTCGACGATGTCCAGTTGGGTCTTGAACAGGATCCAGACGCCCATGAGGGCGATGACGCCCCCGAAGAGTGCGCCCGCCCGGGTGGCCATGGCGTCGGCCAGCGCCGCTGCCACCGACAGGCCGCGGATGTCGGTGCCGGCCTCGATGAAGGTCACGTAGAGCACGGCGGGGAGGATCATGCCCAGCAGCGCGCCGGTGAAGTAGATCCCCCACTGGTCGGCACGCACGATCCGCCACCACCCCCGCCACCGGGCCATCGCGTCCGCGGTGGGGTCGCAGATGTAGCCGGTCGGGGCCAGGCGCAC
>VYDD01000243.1 GCA_009843625.1 Gammaproteobacteria bacterium
GGCCCCGCCCAGGGGGGGGGGGGGTTGGGGCGCAGGGGCGATGGCCGCGGCAGGGCGCGGCGCGGTCGTCCGCGTGAAGTCCGCCTCATAGCCGGGCGCCGGCGTCGAGGACGCGACGATGAGCGCAAGGATCGCCGCGAGGCCAACGGCTTTCGTCATCGTCCCTCCGGCTCGTCGATGACGATGTTGTAGCGCTCGCGCAGCCCCCCGACCGCCTGGTCCAGCCGGGCGGCTTCCTGATCGGCGACCCAGTCGAGACGTACTCTCTCGCGCACGCTTTCGAGGGGCGGAAGCTCCGGAGTGGCGCGCTCGACGATCCGGAACCAGTGCTGGCCGCGAACCGTCTCGTGAGGCCCGATCCAGCCTTCGGTGTTCGAACTGAGGATGAGCTCGGCCGTCACCGGCCCGAACAGCCGCCTCAGGTCGCCGCCGGTCACTTGGCGCAACACGGACGCTCGCACGTCGGTATTGTCGGCGAGTTCCTGGGCGGAAGCTCCGGCCCGCAGTTGCTCCACCAGGGCTCCTGCCGCCGTCGATCCCGCGGCGATGACGACCTCCTCGATGGTGAGCGTTGGCTCGGGCGTGTAGCTCTCCTGGTTCGCGTCGTAGAACGCCCGGAGCTCGTCCTCGGAGGGTTGAATCACATCCCCGCTCAGGACGTGAAGCATCTTCTGCACCAGGATGTCGTCGATCCGGCGATCGGCTTCGAGTCCCATGCCGAGGGCCTCGCGCACGAGAACCTGCTCGTCGATGTACGCATCCTCGACGAGCTGCCGCTCCTCCGGACTCAGCGGAGCGCCACGCAGCGCTTCCAGCTCCGCGATCCGAACCTCGATCTGCACGCGATCGATCGTGATGACGTTGCCGCGCCACGACTCGAGCGCCGCGTTCGCGCCGAACAGCACGGCTGCCAGCAGCACGAAGTGGGACGTCGGCTCGCGCAGGATGCGTCGGAGGAGGGACGTTGCGGAAGTCGGTTCAGCCATGCGCATCCACCTCGCCGGCCGCGTGCATCGAGGCCGGCAGCATGCCAACGGGGATGCGGACAAGTTACGGCGGTGGAGATGGGGTGGACAAACTGCGGGGGCCGTGGAGCCTGACCGCGATGAACAGGATCAAGCCGCGAGGAACCGGCAAGACCCCCGGTCGCAGCGGGATGAGCCTGAGACGCATAGATTGCCACGACTACGCCATCCCAGGCTCTGGAGGCTTCCGCCACGAGGACCGACGACTCAGCCTTGAACGCATACGCAGCTGTCACGGACAAGAACTGGTTCGACCACCTCCGGCGTCTTTCCCGCCGCGAGCGGGTGAACGAAGTGAACTTCTGGACTCCGAAGCCTTGGGGTGGTCACTTCGGCGTGCTCACTCGAGGTCAACCGTTGCTGTTCAAGCTGAAGAGCCCGCACAACGTGATCGCCGGCGGCGGGTTCTTCGAGCACTACACCGAACTCCCGATCGGCTTGGCATGGCAGGCGTTCGGGGAGAAGAACGGTGCTCCGAGCCTTGACGCAGTTCGGCACCGCACGGCTCATCTCCGCAGGGATCGTCCGCAGTCATCGAACTACATGATCGGGTGCATCCTCCTGGCTGAACCCTTCTTCTGGGACGAGAGGGACTGGTTTCGCCAGCCCGCCAATTGGGCTCCGAGCATTCAGCGCGGGAAGGGCTACGACTTGCGGACCGGGATCGGGCGGGATCTATGGAGGCAGGTGACCGATCGCCTCCACGGCAGGATCGTGGCGGAACGGAAGCCCGAGGGCTGGCAGGATCTCCCGGGAGGCTATTCCGATCCCGCGCCGGTGAGACATCGAGTGGGACAAGGAATCTTCCGAAGCGTCGTCACCGACGTATACGAGCGTCAGTGCGCGGTAACGCGCGAGAAGGCGCTCCCGGCTCTCGACGCGGCTCACATCCAGCCTTTCAGCGAGGTTCCGGAGAACTACGTCCAAAACGGGATGCTGCTAAGGTCCGATGTACACAGGCTCTTCGATGCGGGTTATGTAACCGTCACGCCGGACCACCACTTCGAAGTCAGCAAGCACATCCACACGGACTTCGACGACGGCGAGAACTACTACAAGTTGCATGGGAAGGGGTTGTGGGTTCCTGCCCGCGCCGAGCATCGGCCAAGGCGCGAGAACCTGGAGTGGCACAACGAGAATCGGTATAGAGGATGAAGAGCGCCGCTCCAACCGATAACTGGTTGTCTAGCCCCACAACTCCTAGGTAATCACCCTCCCGATCCTTTGCTGCAGCATCCGGTTGAAGTTCTCCAGGTCCTCCGCCAGCACCTCCTGTAGCGCTTCTTCCACCTCCCCCAACTGCACCCTCAGCACCTGGGACACCTCCGTGTGCTGGTCCGTCGGCCCGAAGTCCGCCGTGGCGACCGCTCCCTGCAGGTAACGCAGCCGCCCCACGATCTTCGATGGCCAGCGCACCCCGTCGCTCCCGGTGTCGATCAGCTGGATCAGCTCGTGCTCCACCTCTATGAGGGCGGCGTCCAGCGCTTCCCCGGCCTCGATCAGATCCTCCGCGCCCTCTTCCTCCTCCAGAACCGGCCGCAGGTCGTAGATCTGGCGGCGCAATAGTTCGATGCGGTTCACCATGTCCGCGGCGCGGTTGCGGTCGGCCATGATCTCCTGCACCAGCTCGGTCTGCGCCGCGATGTCCGCCAGTGTCCCTTCCGAGTTGGGGTCCTTCAGCACGGTGAGGGGCTGGCTTCCCATCTCTTCATCGTCGACGAGCAGAGTCACCGTGTAGGTGCCCGGCGGCTGGAGCGGCCCGCCACCCCCACCGAAGCCGCCACCGCCCACGCGATAGCCCTCGTCCGGCATCGGAAACC
>VYDD01000005.1:0-2340 GCA_009843625.1 Gammaproteobacteria bacterium
GTGCCCCCGGACCCGCGCGCAGCACGTCACAGGGAGACATCACGCGTCCCGAACTGGAACAGATTCTGAGCGAGAGCGCGTACCAGGCGGTCGAGCAGCTGCGGCCATCGTGGCTCTTCTACCGTCGCACCCCCACCATCTCGAACCCCAATCCGGAGCCGGCCGTATACGTCGACCAGGCGAAGCTGCTGGCGCTGGACGATCTGCGGAGCATTCCCGTACAGGATGTCGAGCAGATCCGCTTCCTCTCCTCCCGGGATGCGACCACGATCTACGGGACCGGCCACATGTGGGGCGCGATCGTGGTGACCACGCGACGGCCCGGGGGCCAGGCCTGACAAGCGTCGGCTGCCAGCGATCTGGCGGCCGACCCGAATCGGCGAGCATCGAGAAGCCTGACGCGGGACCGATGCCGGTCGATCGAATTCGGCGGGCCGGACACTTGACCTGACCCCTCCGCCTGTGGATCTTCAGAGCGAGTTGAGAATGAGTCTCATTTTATTCAGCTCGCGCTCGGCGCACTTGTGGCCCACACGCAACGAGACTCGCCACTGGAAACGGAGGAGGCATGTCCCGCAGTCACACCGCAACGCTGGCCCTGGTCGTGATTCCGCTCCTGTCGGCGGGCTGTGCCGGGGATAGCGATGCGGCGGAGTCCGAGCCCGCCGCCGCCGAGGGAGTCGAGGCCAGGGGCGGTATGAACGCCGATGGGATGGCCGTCCTCTCCAACCCCAACCTCGCCACTGAAGACGAGCTCACCGCGGTCCCGGGGATCACGGCAGAGGCTGCCGCGGCGGTTGCCGGCGGACGGCCCTACCTGCGGGCGGCGGACCTGCACGCGGTGCTGGCGGGGGCGATCGGAGAAGAGGCGGCGCTCGGGGCCTACCGCGCGCTCTGGCTGCCGATCAACCTCAACGACGTGACCAACGACGAGATCCTGCTGATTCCGGGCGTTGGGGATCGGATGGCGCATGAGTTCGAGGAGTACCGCCCTTACCTGGATATGGGCGAGTTCCGCATGGAGATCGGGAAGTACGTGGACGAGAACGAGGTGGAGCGGCTCGCCCGGTACGTGTACGTCCCGATCGACCTGAACACCGCCACCCGCGACGAGGTCATGGCGGTTCCGGGGATGAGCGAGCGCATGGCCCACGAGTTCGAGGAGTACCGCCCGTACACCGACCTGGACCAGTTCCGGCGCGAAATCGGGAAGTACGTGGACGAGAACGAAGTCGCGCGGTTCGAGCGCTACGTGACGCTGAACCAGGGCGGATAAGGGGCGCGGCGGGGCGCAGCCTCGTAGGCCCCGCGGCGTCAAGTGCGGATGATCCGCGCAGTCATCTTCTGGCTGCACCTGGCTGTGGCCGCGGCCGCCGGGCTGGTCATCCTGATGTTGGCGGCGACGGGAGTGGTTCTGTCGCTGCAGGAGGCGGTGACGGCGCTTGCCGATCGGCGGTATGTCGTGGCCGCGCCCGAAGGTGTGGAACGGCTGCCTCCCGAGGAGATCGCGGGCGCGGCCGGGTTCACGGCGACTTCGCTGAGCTATCGTTCGGACCCGCGCGCGCCTGTGCGCGTCTACGAAGGGCGGGACCGGTACGCCCGCGTCAATCCGTACACGGGAGAGGTGCTGGCGACTGGACCGGGCGGACTCGACGGGTTCTTCGAGGCCGTTCACAACTGGCACCGCTGGTTCAACGTCTCGGGAGGCTCGGTGCGTCGCGCCCGGGCGGTGACGGGAGCGGTCAACGTGGCCTTCCTTTTTCTGCTGCTTACCGGACCGATCCTGTGGATCCCGCGGCCCGTCACGCGGCGGTCGCTCGCCAACGCGATCCTCCTCCGTCCCGGGGCGAGAGGCGCCGGGCGCGACCTCAACTGGCACCAGGTGGTCGGGATCTGGTCTGTCCTGCCGCTGGCAGTGATCGCGGCGACGGGGGTCACCACGTCGTATCCGGCCGTGGGAGATCGGGTCTACCCGATGGTGGGAAACGCGGTGTCCGCCGGGTCATGGGCGGTCGCATCAGCGTCCGGAAGGGTGGGGTTCGACGAGGCGGCGATTCCGGAGGACTCGGCTCGCGTGGCGGAGTCGGACCTGAGGGCGGTGCTTGCAACCGCGGAGGCATGGGCGCCGGGGTGGCGGACCTTGATCCTGAACCTGCCGCGCCCCGAGGACAGCCAGGTCCGCGTCGAGGTGCGGGCGGGCCGCGCCGGCCAGCCTCACAGGACCGGCTTTCTCACCGTGGACGCCGCCTCCGGCACGGCGCGCGCATGGGAGTCCTTCGCCGACGATTCGCCCGCACGGCGCGCGCAGCAGTTCCTGCGGTACGCGCACACCGGGGAGTA
>VYDD01000005.1:2350-2818 GCA_009843625.1 Gammaproteobacteria bacterium
GCCGGCGGCGACGCTGCGTCAGCGCGCGGCGGGGGCTGCGGAGTTCCCGGCGCTGGCCCCGCTTCGGTGATCGACGGGCATTGACGACTCCGGAGGACCTCTGCGGGTGACGATCACGATCGCCCCCGAGGCGTGACCGGTGCCGAACCGGGTGGTGGCATCGGTGGGGGAGAGCAGCGAGATCCGCTCGATGTATTCGGCGCTGATGCCGAACAGTTCCTCGATGCGCCCGACGCGCACCCCGTCCATGTAGACCAGGGGCCGGTTGTCCGGGTTGTTCGGCGTGCGGGCGCCCCGGCGCCTGAGCCAACTGCGGCGGAGCCGCTCGATGGCGTGGTGGGCGCTGGTGTACACTTCCAGGTTCAACTCCTCCCTGGTGATGTCGCCGGTTCCGCGGACGGGTGGGGGGCCCTCTCCCCCGGCACCCGAACCGCCAGCGCAGGCGCCGAGGCAGAGGAAGCCTGAGAG
>VYDD01000148.1 GCA_009843625.1 Gammaproteobacteria bacterium
CCGTAAGATGAAGTGATCCCAGCACATAACCAGTATCGCGGTCAATGTCCGCCCAACGTTTCGTTTGGTGACCTTCGGCGGCCCCACGTTGTACGCCGGCACCAGGCATCTTGCGTTGTCTCCCCTCAAAGCGGCGCTACTCGGCATGCTCGCGGCCGCGCCAGACGGCGTGTCTACCGCGCGCGCCATCAGACTGCTCTGGCAGCCTGCGCCTTCCCGTCGGCTCAGACACCGGATGAGTCAGCTCATCTATTCGCTGAACCGCGAGTTTCCCGAACGGCTGGTCGTGAGGAAACATGACCGCCAATGGCTGAGTGATGCGATTGCCACGGACTACAGTGTCCTGTTGGCGGCGATATCGGACGAACGCCTGGTTGAAGCCGCGGAACTGGGCAAACGAGGGTTTCTCTCGGAGCTGACCAAGTCCCCCTCGGATGTGTTTTCGGAATGGCTGGACGAAACGAGCCTCCAGCTCCGGTCCCGGATCCGACAGGCTGCCGTGGAACAGTGGACCCGTCTGACCGGCCAGGGCCGCTGGCATCACGCCATCGAACCGGCTCGAGTCCTGATTTCGCTCAATCCGTATGACGAACGAGCACTTCGGATGCTGATTCGAGCCGAGGCCATGTCCGGAAGGGTGGGCGAGGCGGAGGCGGCCTTCCACAGTTTCGTTGAAAGGTCCGGGATGGGTGACTCCGACTGGTCTCCACATGCGAAGACGCTGTCACTGGTCGGCCATCTCCATGACATGCCCGGGCAGGCCAGCAGCGAGAGCGCTGGCCGACCGATCGTCGGCCATCCCTTGATCGGACGCTCCGAGGAACTGGCCGCGCTCCTAGGTGCGATGCTCCCTCGGCCCGGCGACGGGTTACGCGTGGTCGTATTGCGCGGCGAGCGCGGCATCGGGAAGACGCGGCTCGCGGAAGAAGCCCTGGCTCGGGGCCTGCTGACCGGTATCCGGGTCATTCGCAGTCACGTGACGAGCCCCACGCAGGTCTCCTTCCTGGACACCCTGCTGGATGCGCTTGGATCCTCCGATCTCGACGCGGAAATCACCCAGCTTGCGGAACCGTGGCGGGGCATCATCCTGAGACTGTTGCCAAAGGCCACCAACCGTACGGAGTCATCCGCCGAACGGGCTGCGGCTGCGGCCGGTCGATCCAACCGGCGATGCCTTGAAGCAGTCTGGCGGTTGCTCATGGAGGTTGCCCGCAACAAGCCCACCGTTCTCTTCATCGATGATTTCCAGTGGGTTGATTCGGATTCGATAGCCGGTCTGCAATACGTTCTGGAGCGATGGCCCTCCCTCCCATTGGCCGTCGTGCTGGCGACCCGGACGGATAGCCTGCGTGAGAAGGACGCCGTCAGCCGGCTGCTTGGTGGTTCCCTGATGCGATACGAGCCGAGCGAGTTCTTTCTCGGCGAACTCAGCAGGAAGGCTGCCTCGGAATTGGTGGACACCATTTCGGAGGGCCGGGTCGAAGGGGAGATGCAGGACCGGATCTTTGAACTGAGCGGCCGGAACCCGTTCTTCATTGTGCAACTCACCAATCACGCAAGCGCGGGCGGGCGTCTGCCGAACCTCGATCCCGGCGACTTCGTGCCGGCCCCGCAGTCCATCGCCAGTGTTTTTGCGGGCCGCCTGGCAGAGTTGGATGACGACGCCGAGCGCGCATTGCAGCTCCTCACCGTCCTTGGGCGTCCCATGGACGTCGACACGTTGGCCGAATTGACCGGCAGCTCGCACGACTCGTGCCTGCAGGCGCTCGACCAGCTGCAGGAGTCCCGGCTCATCGAATGGGACTCGCGGGGGTTTGTTGCCCACTACGACCTCATCCTCCATACGGTCTACGATCGAATGAACGACGCGCGCAGGGCATGGACCCACGGTCGCGTTGCCGCGCATCTGGATGGCTTGAACGATCCGGCGAAATCGGGGGAACTGGCGACGCACTATCACCATGCCCGAATGCGGACTCACGCGCTCCGGCACGCCCTCGCCGGAGCCAGGATCGCCGAGAACGCGGGTGGATTCGCGGAAGCCGCCAGGCTGTTCGCCGTTGCCAGGGAAGACACCGACGATCCGCGGATCCTCGCCCGGATCACCGCCCGCATCGCTCGTCTTCACTACGTGCGCAGAGACATCGTGGAGGGGCCGGCGTGTTTGACCGAGGCGGCGATTCAGCTTCGAAACGTCCAACGCCGGGAGAGCGCCCTGGTTGCCGACATCCTGCGCGTCGATCTGCTCGCGAGCAAGGGCTCCCGTTCTCCGCGAGAGGCGGCAGCCGGCATCCGTGAACTCGGACGGGCCGCCTGGGAGCAGGGGCACTGGAAGGCGGGCGCCAAGGCTATCGAACTCGAGCTCCACATCCACAGAAGGGATGACCATGGCCCCGAGGCGGACCAGGTCGCCGCTCGCACCAGAGAGCTGCTCGATCGCGTTGCGCCAAAGTCGCGGGGCCCCCTGCATGCCATCCTCGCGCTACATCATCAGGGTGACCTGGATGCCGGGCTGGGGCATGCCCGCGAAGCCATCGCCATCGCGCGCCGCAAGCGCGCGCCGGATGAACTGCTTCGGGCACTGGTGCGCCTCGTTGCGATTCAGGGCGCCAAGGGACTCATTACCGACCCGGAGGTCACATCGGCGGTGGAGGAGGGGGAGACGCTGGGCGGGAACCGCGACGATTTCGTCGATCACTACGACCTGTTAATCAGTGCCGGTACAGGATACCGCGCGCTCGGACGCCTCGACGAGGCAAGGAACTGGTTTGCCAAGGCCGGCCCGCTGCTTGCCGGAGTGAATGT
>VYDD01000355.1 GCA_009843625.1 Gammaproteobacteria bacterium
TTCTTCGACGGCCTCCCGCCAGGCTCCATCCCCTCGATGCATCGCGACATCGCCAGCGGCCGGCCCTCCGAGCTGGAGCAGCTGAGCGGCGCAGTGGTCCGGCTGGGTCGCGAGTGCGGGGTGGCCACTCCGATCCACCAGTTCATGCACGCGGCCCTGCTTCCGTCGGAGCTTGCCGCGCGCGGAAAAGGGACGGGGCGGTAGGCCCCGCCGGAGCAGATTGCAGCCCGCCGCTTCCGGCCCCCGAATTTCCCCCGGAAGCCCCGAACCTTGAACGGCGCCTCGTTGAGGCGGCATCTTCAGGCCATGCGCAGGGGTGCCATGGGGTCGCCGCCTCGACCGGTGACCAAGGATCTGGTGCTGGTCGGCGGCGGGCACACTCATGTCGCCGTGCTCAAGCACTTCGGTATGAAGCCGCTTCCCGGGGTTCGGCTCACGCTCATCTCGCGGGAATCCAACGCTCCCTACTCCGGGATGCT
Source organism: Gammaproteobacteria bacterium (assembly GCA_009843625.1). Classification (GTDB taxonomy): domain Bacteria; phylum Gemmatimonadota; class Gemmatimonadetes; order Longimicrobiales; family Gaopeijiaceae; genus BD2-11. The sequence continues at coordinate 480 of VYDD01000355.1, forward strand.
TCCGGGGCTGATCGCCGGGCACTACACGTTCTCGGACGCTCATATCGACCTGGCTCCCCTGGCTCGTTTCGCTCGAGCCCGCTTCCTGCGCGATCGGGTCGTCGGGATCGATCTCGAAAACAGGCGGGTGATGTGCGCGGGGCGTCCGGCGGTGGCCTTCGACGTGCTCTCGCTGAATACGGGTTCGGCGCCCGGCGTGCGGCGGGTCGAGGGGGCGGAAGGCTCGGTGGTTCCGGTGAAGCCCATCGACGGCTTCTTTGCCCGCTGGACACGGGTCCGCGAGCGTGTTGCCGGCAGTTCCGGCCCGGTCTCGATCGGAATCGTGGGCGGCGGCGCCGGCGGCGTGGAACTCGCGCTCTCGATCCGCTACGGACTCGCCCGGGCCGCGGAGGCCGCCGGTCGGCCGCGCAACAGCGTGCGGATTGAGCTCTTTACCGATTCCAGCGAGATCCTCCCCGCATACCCCCGGCGCATGCGCGCGCGCTTTGCGCGAATCCTTGAAGAGGACGGCATCGTGGTTCACACGAACCACCGGGTAATGCGGGTGGACGGCCATCGGCTGCACTTCGGAAACGGATCCCGCGCCACCTTCGACGAACTGCTCTGGGTCACGACCGCGGGCGCGCCGGACTGGCCGCGGCAATCCGGTCTTGAGGTCGACGAGCGCGGCTTCATCCGGGTGCGTGACACCCTTCAGACCCTGTCCCATCCCGATGTCTTCGCCGCGGGAGATATCGCCGCGGTGGAAGGGTATCCGCGTCCCAAGGCCGGCGTCTTCGCGGTTCGCCAGGGCCCGCCGCTCGCCCGCAACCTCGAGCGCCGCCTGCGCGGTGCTGCGCTTGCCGGCTTCCAGCCCCAGCGCGAATACCTGAGCCTGATCTCGACCGGCCGCCGCCATGCTGTCGCCGCCCGCAACGGGCTGACGGTCGCGGGTCGGTGGGTCTGGACCTGGAAGGACCGCATCGACCGGCGCTTCATTCGCGACTACAGCGAGCTGACATCGATGGATGGGGAAGGGGTCGACGATGAGCCGGCGCCGGGAGGCGCGCCGAAGGCTGGGCTCCACGGCGTTGGTGGGCAGGTTGCGTCTTCCGGCCCCGGTCCCGCGATGCGCTGCGGAGGATGCGGCTCCAAGGTGGGCAGCGAGCTGCTCTTCCGGTCGCTGGCCCGGCTGGGCGCCAAGGATGATCCTCGCGTGATGGTCGGCCTGGGCGCCCCCGACGACGCGGCGGTGGTCGAGGTTCCCGCGGGGCAGGTCGCCGTGCAGAGCGTCGACTTCTTCCGCTCCTTCATCGAGGATCCCTTTCTCTTCGGCCGCATCACCGCCAATCACGCGCTCGGCGATGTGTTCGCCATGGGAGCCGAGCCGCTGGCGGCGATGGCGATGGTGACGCTCCCGCTCGCCGCGGAAGACAAGATGGAGGAGGATCTCACCCAGCTCATGGCAGGGGCGCTCGAGGTTCTGGAGCGCGACGAGGTCGCGCTGGTCGGCGGGCACACGAGCGAGGGGGGCGAACACGCCATGGGCTTCTCCGTGACCGGGACGGCGCCAGCAGAGGATCTGCTGCGCAAGGCGGGCATGCGTCCGGGCAACCGGCTGGTGCTCACGCGCCCGGTCGGCACCGGCGTGATCCTCGCCGCCGAGATGCGGGGCAGGGCGCAGAGCCTGTGGATCGACGCCGCGCTCGCCGCCATGCAGGAGTCCCACCGGGCCGCGGCGCGGATCCTCGGCGAACACGGAGCCACGGCCGCCACCGACGTGACCGGCTTCGGCCTCGCCGGCCAGCTGCTGGAGATGGCGCGCGCCTCGGGGGTGGAGGTGTCGGTCGGCCTCGCCGGCGTGCCTTTCTTGGACGGTGCGCTCGAGCTGGCCCGGCTCGGCATCTTCTCCTCGCTCCAGGAGCAGAACCTGCGCGCGCTCGATGCGGTGCGCGCCGCCCCCTCGGTGCTTGAGGACCCCGCCACCCAGTTGCTCTTCGACCCGCAGACGGCCGGCGGGCTGCTCGCCAGCGTCCCCGCCGGCCGGGCCGAGGCGTGCGTGAAGGCCCTGCGCGCCGCCGGCTGCCCGCAGGCGGTCGTGATCGGCACGGTGCTGGCGGAGGACGAAGCCGCGCGGGAGCCGGGCGTCCTGCACCTCCACGCTGGACCCGCGCGATGAGCCCGAATCACGGTCCGCGCCGCCGATCGTGACCCCCACCCATCCCCTCGCCACGCTCGCTGCCGAAGTGAGCGCCTGCCGCCGCTGTCCCCGCCTGGTCGAGTGGCGGGAAAAGGTCGCGCGCGCCAAGCGGGCCGCCTACGCCACCGAGGAGTACTGGGG
>VYDD01000215.1:0-8735 GCA_009843625.1 Gammaproteobacteria bacterium
CACTTTGAGTCCGGTGGCCATCTGGCGCGCCCCGAGGCCCTGGGAGGTCGCGATGCCGAAGACCCCGCCTAACACCGCCAGCAGGTCCACCAGGTCACCGATCGGGCCGTAGATGCGGTCGCCGATAAGCGGGTAGAGAGCCGAGCGCAGCGTCAGCGGCAGCTTCTTGCGGAATCCGAAGTAGGCCAGGCAAAGCCCGACGACGACGTACGCGGCCCATCCGTGCATGCCCCAATGGAAGTAGGTGACGCGCATCGCGTGCACGGCACGCTGCTCGTCCGGCAACGCGGCGCCCGCCATGTCGGCGAATGGGTTGTTCGGGTAGCCCGCAGCCTGGCTGGTGTCGAAATAGAAGAGCGGTTCGGAAACCGAGAAGAACAGCACTCCGATGCCGATTCCCGCCGAGAACAGCATCGCGATCCAGGAGGACGTTCTGAACTCGGGTTCGGAAGCGTCGTCGCCGAGCCGGATCCTGCCGAACCGGCTGCACACCAGGAACAGGCAGGTGAACGCGGCGGCGCAGACGGTCAGGATGTAGAACCAGTCGAGCGTGCCCTCGATCCAGTCGCGGATGCGGCCGAAGACGGCGCCGGCGGCTTCCACGTCCCGAACCGTGGCGAGGACGAAGACCAGAACGACGCCCTTGGCGGCCAGCGCCATCGCGGGATTGAGCCCCTTCCACAGCCCGCCGCGCGCCGTGGCTCGTCGGTGCCGCTCGCTCTCCATGGGTCGATGGCCGACTCGCTCACCTCGGGAAGATCGGCGCGCTGTGCGATATCGGCATGAGGCTGCTGCCGGTCGCCGGACAGCAATATAGGTTGGGGCTGGTGGCGCAAACCAACCCGACCCTCGGAAAGGCGCGGTGAACACATGGCGACTTCAGCAACAGGACATGCAACGCATTCGCAGACGGCACAAGCGGCTCGCCGGCGGGCGCTCCTCGGCGGACTCGCAGCGGTCGCGGCGGTGCTCGCGGCGTGCGAGAGCGCCCCGGCCACCGACGACGCCTTTCTCACGCTCGCGGAACGCACCGACTATCGCGAGACCAGCACCCACGCCGATGTCGTGGATTTCCTGCAGCGCGCGGCCGCCGTTTCGCCGTCGGTCCATTACACCACCTTCGGCTATACCAATGAGGGACGGGCACTTCCCCTCGCGGTAGTGGGCGATGTCGCGGATGCGAGCCCGGCCTCGGTACGGGCTTCGGGCAGGACGGTGGTCTATCTCCAGGGCAACATCCACGCCGGCGAGGTGTGCGGGAAGGAGGCGCTCCAGATGCTTCTGCGGGACATCATGGCGGGCCGTCACGGCGCGTGGCGCGAGTCGATGGTCCTGCTCATCGGGCCCATCTACAACGCGGACGGCAATGAGCGGGTGACCCTCACCAACCGCGGCCGCCAGTACGGGCCCTTCGGGGGGATGGGGCAGCGGCCCAACGCCCAGGGCTACGACCTGAACCGCGATCACATGAAGCTCGACTCGCCCGAGGCGCGGTCGGTGGCGCGGCTCTTCAGCGAATACGATCCGCACGTGGCCGTCGATCTGCATACGACGAACGGGACGCAGCACGCCTACCATCTCACGTACTCGCCGCCGCTCCACCCCAACACGCCGGCCGGAATCGACGACTTCCTGCGGGAGGGACTCCTTCCGCACGTGACCGGGGAGATCCGGGACAAGCACGGCTGGGAGTATTACTACTACGGCAACGCGTTCGCGCCCGGCGGGGGCGAGCCCGGCTGGTACACCTTCGACCACCGCCCGCGCTTCAACAACAACTACCTCGGCCTGCGCAACCGGATCGCGATCCTGAGCGAGGCCTACTCCTACGCGTCCTTCGAGGAGCGGGTGCTGGCGACGCTGTATTTCGTCGAAGAGATCCTTGACTACGTCCACGAGCACGCGGACGAGGTCCGGAGCATCGTCGCGGAGGCCGATGCCGCCGCGCTGGTGGGCGAAACGCTGGCGCTGCGCGCCGTGCCCGAGCGGTCGGTCGCACCGGTCGACATCCTCATGGGTGCAACCATCGAGGAGGCACATCCGCTCACTGGACGCCCGCTGCTCCTGCGCGCCGATACGCAGTACGTCGCGCCGATGTACGAGTACGGGACGTTTGAGCCGACGCTCCGGGGGCGCGTACCCGAGGCCTACCTGGTTCCCGCGGATCTGCAGGACGTCCTGACGCGGCTCGCGGCGCACGGCGTCGCCCTCGAGCCGGCCGCCACGCCGACGCTGGAGGGCGAGGCGTTCCGCAGCCAATCGGTTCAGACGGCCGCGCAGCCGTTCCAGGGCCGCAACGAGCAGACCATCTTCGGGGGCTACGAGCCGGCCCGGGTCACCCCGGAATCAGGGGACATGCTCGCGCGGGTCGACCAGGCTCTCGGACGCCTGCTGTTCACCCTGCTGGAGCCGCAGTCCGACGACGGCTTCGCGAACTGGGGATTCCTCGCGGACCGGCTGAGCGCCGGGGAAGTGTATCCGATTCTGCGGGTGCCCGGGGGATAGCGCGGGCGCGCTACACCCCCTCCCACCCCTCCTTCGCGCGCCTCAGCAGCAACTCCCCCTGCGCTCGATCCCGCTTGGGCACCTCGTGGCAGCGCCGGCAGCGCGCCTCGTAGGTCTCGGCGCCGCCCACCTGGATCGTCGGGCCCTCCGCGGGCGCCGGCTTGCCGTCGATGAGGCGCTGATTCCGGGTCGCCGGATCGCCGCACACGACGCAGATGGCGTTCAGCTTGTCGATCCGCTCCGCGCGCGCCAGGAGCAAGCCCATGGGGCCGAAGGGCTCGCCGCGGAAGTCCATGTCGGTTCCGGCCACGATCACGCGCATCCCCGCGTCCGCCAGCGCATCGACAACCCCGCAGACGCCGTCATCCAGGAACTGGGCCTCGTCGATGGCGAGGACCTGCGTCTCCGGACGGACCTTCTCGGCGAGCTGCACGGAGTTGGAGACGGGCTCGGCGTCGATCTGGCGGCCGTCGTGCGACGAGATGCGGAACTGGCCGCCGTAGCGGTCGTCCAGGTGCGACTTGAAGAGCTGCACCCGCCTTCCGGCGATGAGGGCGCGCCGCACGCGCCGGATCAGCTCCTCGGACTTGCCGCTGAACATGACGCCGGCGACGACCTCGACCCATCCGTGTCTTGGTCTGCGCAACGATCAGTACCCCAGAACGCCGTAGCTGCCGTCCAGGATCAGCCGCACGGAGACGTACAGGCCGAACATCGGAATGAACACCCAGACGGCGTTGAGCCCGAGGACGTAGACGAAGAGCTCACGCCGGGTGAGGCGGGTGTGCTTCCGGGCCATGAAGAAGCTGACCCAGTAGAGCGACGACGCGTAGACCCACTGCCAGAAGAGCATCGCCCCGATGATCCCGGCCACGATGGCGGACAGAGATTCGAGGGTATAGGCGGCGTACAGGATCAACGTCGGAATGGGCGTCACGAACCCGTTGCCGATGTCTGCGGCGAAGCCGAAGCTGCCGCGCTCCTCGTACGCCGAATCGATCATCGCGTACGTCGCCCAGACGTCGGCCCAGACCGTCGGCGACAGGATCCGGCGCGGCGGAAGCCTGGCGGTGAGGAATACGATCGCCGGGGTGCGCCCGGTCTCACGCCGCCATTTGCGCCAATGCTCCGCGCGTGCCGCGACGTAGTCCCGGCGGAAGAACAGGCACATCTCCCAGTAGCAGATCAGGAGATTGGTCGAGAAGAACACAATGAACAGGCAATGGATGGCGTTCACGTCCCCGTGGACGTAGTAGCGGGTACCGATGCCGAGCAGCGCCAGCAGTGCGATCACCAGCGCGATGAGCAGTACCACGGGGATGCCCGAACCGCTCATCCGCGCACGCTGGCCCGCAGCTTCCCCATCGGAGTTGTGTCCAGCCATCGTCTGTGATCCTGGTTGGCCCGCGATCCTCGCGGTCGGAGCTGCCCGGCACGCGGGTGTGGCCAGCGAACGTGGAGGGAGCCCGGCGAACTCGACACCATACGTCATGACACAGAATTCATCCATGCCAACCCACTGGGCCATCGACGTCGCGCGCCCCGTCCGGAGAGGATTGGGCGGACCGAATTGACCGGACGCCACGCGAAGACTAGTCATCAGTATTGCTCGGTCCCGACGGGCTCGGGTGGGGCTGGTCGGGCTTTGGAAACGAAGCGATTCACGCAGGGGTGAAAAAATGGGAGGTTCCGTGAAGGCGATACTCGGTACAATGGGGCTCGTGGCCGTCCTGGCCACTGGTGCCGGGGCCCAGCAGGCGACCCGGACCCAGCCGGTCGAGGGCATGCGCGACAACGGCACCGGATTCCACGCCCTGGTGGGGGCGCGGGTGGTGACCGGGCCGGGACAGGTCATGGACGACGCCACGATCGTGATCCGCGACGGCCTCATTCAGGAAGTCGGGGGCGGCGACGCGCCGGCGGGCGCGCGCGTCTGGGATCTCGAGGGGCTTACGGTATACCCGGGATTCATCGACGCGCACGCGGACCTGGGAATGGACGACGTTCCGGAGGGCGGCGACGTCGGTCCCACGCACTGGAATCCGCAGGTTCGCGCGTGGTTCTCCACGACGCGGAACCTGCAGGATGACGCCGGCCGGCGCGCGGCGCTCCGCTCGCAGGGGTTCGGCGCGGCGCTGGCCGTTCCCAGCCAGGGCATCTTCCGGGGCACCGCCTCGCTGGTCACCCTCGGGGACGAGGGCGTGCGCGACCGGGTGCTGCGCCCCGACATCGCCCAGGCCATCGGCTTCCAGCGCTCCTTCGAGCTGGGCGGATCGTATCCCAACTCCGCCATGGGCACGATCTCGCTCATGAAGCAGACGTTCATGGACGCCGACTGGTACGAGCGCGCCTGGGGTGCCTACGAGGCGAGTGGCCGCGCCTTCCTGCCCCCGGAGACCAGCGAGGCGCTGGCGGCGCTCGAAGACGCGACGGACGGCGATCAGCCGGTCATCTTCGAGACGGGCAGCGAGGAGGAATACCTGCGCGCGCATAGCCTCGCGTCGGAGTTCGGGCTCGATGCGTGGTACCGGGGGAACGGCCTGGAATACAGGCTCATCGACGTGCTGCGCGGGCGCACGGAGCCCCTCATCGTTCCGCTCGACTTCCCGGACGCCCCGGACGTGGGCCATCCGGGGGCGGCGCTGGATGCCTCGCTCGCCGATCTGCGCCACTGGTACCTGGCGCCCACCAGCCCGGCGCAACTGTCCGACGCCGGGGTCAGCTTCGCCATCACCACCGACGGCCTCTCGTCGCTGAACGAGTTCCTGCCCAATCTGCGGGTTGCGGTGGCGCGGGGGCTCGAGGCGGACGATGCGCTGGCGGCGCTCACCACCACCCCCGCATCCTGGCTCGGCATCGATCGGACCCACGGGACCATCGCCGAGGGCAAGGTGGCCAACCTGATCGTGAGCGAGGGCGACCTCTTCGCCGAGGAGGCGACGGTCCGCGACGTATGGGTGCAGGGAAGGGTCTACGGCGTGACCCGTCCGGCCCAGATCGATCCGCGCGGAAGCTGGGAGATCGCCTCGGACGACGAGTGGGGCTTCCAAGCCGTTCTCGTCCTCGAGGGTCCGTTGAACCGGCTGCGCGGCTACCTCGATATCGCCAGCACCGGGCCCGACCTTCCGGGCGGCGCGCGGATCGACCTCGAATCGGCCACCGCGGTCGCGGAAACCGGCCGAATCGACGTCCGCTTCAACGGCGAGGTGCTCGGCTATCAGGGCATGGCGCTCCTGTCCGGTTCGGTGCGCGGCGACGATTTCTTCGGATGGACCTCGCTTCCCAATGGGGCGGACCCGTCCTTCCGCGGCATCCGCAGCGAACCCTTCGAGGGCCCGGCGCGCGGCACCGTCGCTATGGACGTGCCTGAAATCGACCTGCCCTTCATCCGGCCCATGATGGACTACGGGCGCACCTCGATCCCTGAGCAGCCCGCCGCAGTCGTGGTGCGCAACGCGACGGTCTGGACCCAGGGGGCGCAGGGAATCATCGAAGGCGCCGACCTCCTGGTGCGCGCCGGAACGGTCGAGGCGGTCGGCATGGATCTCGACGCCCCGGGCGGCGCTGTGGAGATCGACGCGAGCGGCAAGCACGTCACGCCGGGGATGATCGATCCGCACATCCACTCGGGCGTGAGCGCCGTCAACGAGAGCGGCTTCGCGATCGTCCCCGAGGTGCGCATGGGCGACGTCGTGACCCACAACAACATCTGGATGTACCGGCAGGCGGCCGGCGGGCTCACCACCGCGCACATCAAGCACGGGTCCGCGAACCCGATCGGGGGCGAGAACGTCTTCGTGAAGATGCGCTGGGGCCTGCTGCCCGAGGATCTCAAGCTCGAGAACGCGCCCCGCACCGTGAAGTTCGCGCTGGGCGAGAACCCGAAGCGGCGTCAGGGTCGCTATCCCGACACCCGCATGGGCGTGCAGGAGATCATCCGCGACCACTTCATGGCCGCGCGCGACTACGAGCGCGAGTGGCAGCAGTGGGAGGAGAACCAGGAGGGATTGCCCCCGCGGCGCGACCTGCGCATGGAGGCCATCCTCGACATCCTGAACCAGGAGTTGCTTATCTCGTCGCACGGCTATCGCGCTGACGAGTTCCTCGCGCTGGTTCGGCTGGCGGAGGAGTTCGGGTTCCGGGTCCAGACGCTGCAGCACGGGGTCGAGGCCTACAAGATCGCGCCCGAGCTCGCCGCGTCCGGGGTCGCAGCGGTCGTCTGGAGCGACTGGGGCGCCTTCAAGATGGAGGCCTACGACGCGACGGTGTACAACGCCCGCATCCTGATCGAGGCGGGAGTCGTGACCTCGCTGCACTCGGACAACAGCCAGATCGCCAGCCGCATGAACTGGGAGGCCGGCAAGCTGCTGCGCACGGGGCTCACCCCCGAGCAGGCGCTCTCGACGGTGACCAACCAGGCGGCGGAGGCAGTGGCGATCCACGACCAGGTCGGCTCGCTGGAGGCCGGCAAGGACGGCGACTTCGTGATCTGGAGCGGCAACCCGCTCTCACAGTTCTCGCGCGCCGAGCAGACGTGGATCGATGGCCGCCGGTACTTCTCGCTCGAGGAGGACGCGGCGATGCGGGACCGGATCGAACAGGAACGCACGCAGCTCATCCAGGCCATCCTGTCCGTGGAGAACGGCGGCCAGAACGCTCAGATGGAGAGAAACTGATGACGACGACGGAGCGACGGGCGAGAAAGGGAACCTGGGCACGGGCGGGCGGCACCGCCTGCGCGGCACTGGCGCTGTGGCTTTTGGCGCCGGCGGCCACCCGAGCCCAGGTGCGCATGACGGTGCCCCCGCAAGCCGAGCCGATGGCCTTGCAGGGAGCGACAATTCACACCGTGACCAGCGGCGTCATCGAGAACGGGGTCATCCTCTTCGAGAACGGGGTGATCACCGCGGTCGGCGCCGATCTGGATATTCCGGAAGGCACCCGAGTGGTGGACGCAACCGGAAAACACATCTATCCCGGGCTCATCGACGCCTACAGCACGGTGGGCATCGCCGAGATCGGGGCGGTCGGGGTCTCAAACGACATCAATGAACTGGGGGACTTCAACCCGAACGTGCGCGCGGACGTCGCCGTTAACGCCGAGAGCCGGCATATCGGCACGACGCGTTCGGCCGGCGTTCTGACCACGCTCACGACCCCCGACGGCGGCCTCGTCTCCGGCATGTCCTCGGCGATGGCCCTCGAGGGCTGGAGCTGGGAAGAGATGTCGATGCAGTCGGCCGCGGCGCTCAACGTGAACTGGCCCAACCCGAACCCCCGCCGCTTCGGTGGCTTCGGCGGATTCGGCTTCGGTCAGCAGGAGGACCCTCCGAGCTACGAGGAGCAGGTCCAGCAGCTCAAGAGCTTCTTCGCCGAGGCGCGGGCCTATCGGGACGCTGTCGCTGCCGGCGAGGAGGTACGCAGCGACTCGCGCTATCTGGCGATGATGCCGGTCTTCGACGAGGGGCTTCCGGTTGTGGTCGCGGCCGACGGCGCGGCGCAGATCAACGACGCCGTCACCTGGGCGCAGGAGGAGAACCTCAGGATCGTCATCCGCGGCGGCCGTGACGCCATCCACGTGGCCGACCGCCTGGTCGCCGAGGACATCCCCGTCATCCTGACGTCGACGATGGCCGCCCCCGGGCGGGACTACGAGGGCTACGACGGCGCGTACTCGATGCCGGCGCGCCTGCACGCGGCGGGGGTGCGCTTTGCGATCTCGGGAGGGTCGGGATCGCTCTACTCGAACCGGCTGCCCTTCGAGGCGGGGGTGGCGGTTGCGTTCGGGCTGCCGGAGGACGAGGCGCTGAGGGCGGTGACCATCAACCCGGCGCAGTTCCTGGGGCTCGACGACCGGGTCGGCTCCCTGGAGCCGGGCAAGCAGGCGACCTTCCTGATCACGACGGGCACGCCGCTCGACATGACCAGCGACATCGAGCAGGCCTACATCCAGGGCCGCGAGCTCGACATGAACGACATCCAGAAGCACTTCTTCGAGAAGTACATGGAGAAGGTGAGGCAGTACATGCGGCGGGTGATCATGTAGCCTCGAACTGCCGGACTTTCCCGGCGTTCCCAATCACGGATCCGCACCCATGACCGCTACGCGCCCACGTCCTCCAGGCCGCTCCTTCTCCCTTGCCCGGCCAGCCACCCTGGTCCTGGTGATCGGGGTGGTGGCCGCTTGGGCCCCGAGCCCCGCCCGCGCCCAGCAGCCCGCCGCCGCCCCG
>VYDD01000215.1:8745-9808 GCA_009843625.1 Gammaproteobacteria bacterium
CATCATCACGGCCCTCTACGACGTCATCTCCGGCGACGCGGGCGTGGCGCGCCACTGGGACCGCTTCCGGTCGCTGTTCGTGCCGGGCGCGACCCTCAGCCCGGTGGGACGTCCGGGCGGCGGGTCCGCTTGGGCGCGCAGGGTGATCACCCCCGACGAGTACGCGGAGGTGTCCGGCGCGTCGCTCGAGGCCAACGGCTTCCACGAGGTGGAGATCCACCGGGTGACCGAGGAGTACGGCGTCATCGCGCACGCGTTCAGCACCTACGAATCGCGCCGGAGCGCGAGCGACCCCGAGCCGTTCACGCGCGGCATCAACTCGATTCAGTTGATGAACGACGGGTCGCGCTGGTGGGTGGTGTCGATCTTCTGGCTCGGGGAAGGGCCCGACCACCCGATTCCGGCGAAGTACCTTCCGGGGGGTGGCGGCGGCTGACCCCAACATCGCCTTGTTGACGCTCCGCCGGTTCCCGGCGCACATTGCGTTCATGCGCCGCACCGTAGCCGTATTCGCCCTCGCGGTCCTGTCGTGGTCCCAGTTGGTCGCGCTCCGTTGTGACATGGGGGCGCCTACGCCCATGCTCGAGGCCCACCAGTCCGCCCGAACCCCCGCCGGCCACGACCACCTCCCCAACGAGGAGACGCCGGCGGCCCCGCACGGGGAGCACGACGGTGACGGCGGCGGGTGCCTGATGATCCTGGCGGCCTGCAGCGCCGCCTCCGCGCGACCTGCGCAGACGGCCAACCTGGTTCGTCTGCCGGCCGTTTCCCTTCAGGCGAATCTCTACATCGCGCCCATTCCGGTCGCGGTGGCAATGGGCGTCGAAACGCCCCCGCCTCGCCCCCTCGCCTGACCGTCCGCGCTCCGTTCGGGGCGCAACCCGTGAAGGCTCCCTGACTCGCGCACGCGTCTCCGCAACCGGAGGCGGCACTTCCCGCAGTCGGACGACGGCCCGTCAGGCGTGAAGCCTGTCCCGGATCGCATCGGGACGGCCGCCGCGCACCCGGGCATCCCCTCGCGGGACGTATCGACATCCTGATGGCGAGGTCTACATGTCTATCA
>VYDD01000215.1:9818-21333 GCA_009843625.1 Gammaproteobacteria bacterium
CTATCAAGCGGATCCTGGCGGTCGCGCTGGCGATCGCACTCTCGGATCTCCTGGGACCGGCGGGCGTCACGGCGCAGACGCCGGCCCATGCGAACAACGGCGATCCCACGCTGGCCGCGCTCATCGCGGAAGCGCTGGAGGGCAATCCGCGTGTACGCGGAGCACTCTCGGACGTGCAGGCCGCGCGCGCCCGCGTCCCGCAGGCGGGGACCCTCCCGAATCCGATGGTCGCCTTCACCCAGCACCTGCGGGGGCCCCAGACCCGGGTCGGGCCGCAGACCTCCGGCGTGTCGCTCAGCCAGGCATTCCCCTGGTTCGGGACGCTGTCGGACCGAAGGGACATCGCCGAGGCCGAGGCCGAGAGTCGCGGGGAGACCTACCGGCGGCAAGCGGCCGAAGTGGTGCGGCAGGTAAAGCTGGCCTACTACGACCTCGCCTACCTGGATGAAGCGCTCCGCATCATCGGAGAGGAAGAGCAGCTCCTCCTCCACTACGAGGCCCTCGCCCAGGCGCGCTACTCGCAGGGCTTCGGGCAGCAGCAGGCCGTGCTCAAACTTCAGGCGGAAGTCACCCGTGTCCTGAGCCGCCGCCAGGAACTCCTGCAGCAGCGGACCGATTTCGAGGCCACGCTCAACATCCTCGCGAATCGGCCCGTGGATGCCCCCATCCCGATGATCGAGATGGCGGAACGTCCGCCTGCCAACATTGACGATGAGCGGTTGCGGGCAGCCGGGCTCGGCGCCAGGCCGGAGGTGAGGTCGGCCCGGCTGCGGATCGAGAGCAACGAACGGGCCGTCCGCCTCGCAGGTCGACGCTACCGGCCCGACTTCTCCATCGGCCTCGCCTGGGGCAGCGTTCTCGACCGGCGCGACGACGCGGGCCGCAACGACCCGCCCCCGGACAACGGACGCGACACCTACAGTCTCACCCTCGGCGCGAGCATTCCGGTTTTCAGGTCCAGCTACAACGCGGGCATGCGCGAGGCTGCGGCGCGCCTCACCGCGGCCGAGGAAGCGTACCGGGACGCGGTAAACGGGGTGGCGCTCGCCGTCCGTTCGACCGCGTTCCGCCTGACCACCATCGAAGGGCAGCTTGCCCTCTTCGAGCGCGCGCTGGTGCCGCAGGCGGAGCAGGCCCTGCGCGCCACCGAGGAGGCGTATTCGGCCGGAGTCACGGGCGTGCTCGAGTTGCTGGACAGCGAGGCGGTCCTGCTGGACGTCCGTCTGGGCCTCGCGCGCATACGCGCCGACTACATGAAGGCGCTGGCCGACATGGAACGAGCCATCGGCTCGGCTTTTCCGGAGGAGGAGCCGTCATCTCCGGAAGAGGAGGGATCATGAAGAACACGAGGAGGTTTCAGTTCGCCGCAGTCGTGGCGCTGGGCGTCGTGATTGGTGCCGGCGGTGCGTTGCTGCTGATGCGCATCCTGCCCGGGGAGCCGATGAACGAGGCGCAGGCCGGAGCCGGCGAAAGCGGAGCCCTCGCGCCCGGAGGACAGGCCGCGCCCGCGGACGAACGCAGGATCCTGTACTGGCGAGCACCGATGGATCCGAACTACACCTCCGACCGCCCGGGCAGGTCCCCGATGGGGATGGAGCTGGTTCCGGTCTATGCGGACGAGGGTCTCGGGGACGGTCAGGTCCGGGTGAGTCCGAGCTTCCTGCAGAACTTCGCCGTGCGCACGGCCGCGGTGCATCGCGGCTCGCTCCCCGTCCTCATCCGCACGGTCGGCATCCTGGCGCACAACGAGGAGCGGGTGGTGTCGGTCCAGACCAAGTACGAGGGCTGGATCGAGCAGGCCAGCGTGAACAACGTGGGCGAGACGGTCGCGAGGGGCGACGTGCTCTTCGAGATCTACAGCCCGGAACTGGTCTCGACACAGCGCGAGTTCGTCGGGGCGATGGAGTACGTCGGGCGCCTGCGGGACGGCGGAGCCTATCCGGAAGCCATCGAGCGCGCGCAGTCGCTCCTGGAGGCGACCCGGGAGCGCCTGCTGTACTGGGACATGACCGAGGCGCAGATCGACGCGCTCGCCGAGTCGGGGGCGGTCGCGCGCACGGTCCGGGTCTTCTCGCCCGCCACCGGCTTCATCGTCGAGAAGATGGGCGACTCGATGGAAGGGTTGCGGATCTCGCCCGGGATGACGGTCCTGAAGATCGCAGACCACTCGACGCTCTGGGCCGAGACCGAGTTCTACGAGGACGATCTCAGGCACGTGGGGGAAGGCGAGGCCGTGGAGATCGAGGCGGACGCGTTTCCCGACCGGCGCTGGGACGGGCGCATCCTCTTCTTTAGTCCCGCGGTGAATACGCAGACTCGGACGCTCACGGCGTTCGTGGAGGTGGCCAACGCCGACCTGCGGCTCCGGCCCGGGATGTACGTCGACGTGACGGCGCGGGCCAGCGGCGCTTCCGACGCGGTGATGGTGGCGGCCGAGGCGGTGCTGCACAGCGGAACCCGCGCGGTGGTGATCGTGGCCAAGGGCGAGGGCGTGTTCGAGCCCCGCGAGGTCGTGCTCGGAACCGAGAGCGAGGGCATGCAGGAGGTGACGTCCGGGCTGATCCCGGGAGAGCGGGTCCTCGTCTCGTCCCAGTTCCTCATCGACGCCGACGCCAACCTCAAGGCCGCCATCTCGCAGCTGTTGAGCGGCGCGGAGTCGGGGCAGCCGCCTGCGGGCGGCGAGATGCAGCACGGGGAGATGCGCGGTTCGAGCGGCGAAACGCCGGGCTCGCACTTACCAGCGCGAGGCGGTGCTGAAGTGATGCCGGAGGCGCCCTCCGCCCTCCGCCCCGCGCGCTGACGGGGCCCGGTCATGTTCGCGCGCATCATCGACGGCTCCATCAGGAACCGGCCCCTGATCCTCGTCGGCGCCCTCGCGGTCGTGGTGGCGGGCGTCTTCTCGCTGTCCCGCACCCCCATCGACGCCATTCCGGATCTCTCGGACGTGCAGGTCATCATCCAGACGGAGTATCCCGGGCAGGCCCCGCGCATCGTCGAGGACCAGGTCACCTACCCCGTCGCCACCCAGATGCTGGCGGCGCCGTTCGCCCAGGTGGTGCGCGCCTATTCGTTCTTCGGGGTGTCCTTCGTGTACGTGATCTTCGAGGAGGGAACCGACCTCTACTGGGCCAGAAGCCGGGTTCTGGAGTACCTGAACTCCCTCTCCGAGCAGCTGCCGCCGGGTATCACGCCCAGGCTCGGGCCCGATGCCACCGGGGTCGGCTGGGCCTTCGTGTACGCGCTCCGGTCCGATCGCCACGACCTTGGGGAGCTGCGCTCGATCCAGGACTGGTTCCTCAGGTATGAGCTGACGGCGGTGCCCGGGGTCTCGGAAGTGGCCAGCGTGGGCGGGTTCGTGCGCCAGTACCAGATCACGGTCGACCCGAACCGGCTGCGCGCGTACGACCTGTCCATCTCGGCCATCCGCTCCGCCATCCAGGAGAGCAACAGCGATGTCGGGGGCGGCCTCATCGAGGTCGCCGAGCGGGAGTTCATGATTCGCGGCCTCGGCTACATCCGGTCGGTGGACGACATTCGCCGGATCGGTCTCGGCGTGAGCGCGGACGGGACGCCGATCCTCCTTGAGGACGTCGCGCGCGTGAACCTTGGCCCGGAAGGACGCCGCGGGCTCGCCGAGTGGAACGGGGAGGGAGAGACGGTCGGCGGCATCGTCGTGGTGCGGTCCGGCGCGGACACGCGGCGGGTGATCCGGGACGTGAAGGACAAGCTGGCGGAGATCACGCCGGGTCTGCCGGAGGGCGTCGAGATCGAAGTGGCCTACGACCGCAGCGCGCTGATCGACCGGGCGGTCGGGAGCATCCGCATGAGCCTCGCGCAGCAGCTTGCGATCGTGGGCCTGGTGTGCCTCGTCTTCCTCTTCCACCTGCGCAGCGGCCTCGTGGCCGTCATCGCGCTGCCGGTGGGGATCCTGATGGCGCTGCTCGTGGGGCGGCTGCAGGGGCTGACGCTCAACATCATGTCCCTGGGCGGGATCGCGGTCGCGATCGGAACGATGGTGGACGCGGGGATCGTGATGGTCGAAAACGCCCACAGGCACCTCGCCCGCGACGGGGGCCGCAGGCCGCACTGGGAGATCGTCGCCTCGGCGGCGCGCGAGGTGGGTCCGTCGCTGTTCGTGGCGCTCCTGGTGATCACCGTCTCGTTCATGCCCGTCTTCACCCTAGCAGCGCAGGAGGGGCGGATGTTAAAGACGCTCGCCTTCACCAAGACCTACGCGATGGCGTCCGCTGCGCTCCTGTCGGTGACGCTCGTTCCGGTGCTGGTGGGCTACTGGGTGCGCGGGAGGATCCGCCGGCCATCGAGCACCCCGCTCGGACGGCACCTGGCACGAACGTACTGGCCGGTTCTCGGGTTCGTGCTGCGTTTCCGGACCTGGGTCCTCGCCGCCGCCGTGCTCGGACTGACTGCGACCATCGTGCCGCTGTCGCGTCTGGGGTCGGAGTTCATGCCGCCGCTGTGGGAAGGCGACCTGCTCTACATGCCCACCACTCTCCCCGGAGTCTCCATCACCGAGGCGCGCGAGATCCTGCAGCAGACGGACCGCATCATCTACACCTTCCCCGAAGTCCAGCACGTCTTCGGCAAGGTCGGGCGGGCGGAAACGGCAACCGATCCCGCGCCCCTGTCCATGCTCGAGACCACCATCGCGCTGAAACCCCGCGACCAGTGGCGGCAGGGGATGACGCCCGAGAGGCTCATCGAGGAGCTCGACGCGGCCCTGCAGATTCCGGGGCTGACCAACGCCTGGACCATGCCCATCCGGAGCCGGATCGACATGCTCTCGACCGGCATCCGCACGCCCGTGGGCATCAAGATCGCCGGTCCCGATCTGGCCGAGCTGGAGAGGCTGGGGCGCGAGATCGAGGATGTGCTGCGCGGCGTTCGCGGGACCGCCAGCGTGTACGCGGACCGGGTGATGGGCGGCAACTACCTCGACTTCGACATCGACCGAGAGGCGATCGCCCGCCACGGACTCACCGTGAGGGACGTGCAGGAGGTGATCCGGACGGCCATCGGCGGGATGAACGTGACGACGACGGTCGAGGGCCTCACGCGTTATCCCGTCAACCTGCGCTACAGCCGGGAACTGCGGGACGATCTGCCCGCGTTGCGCGCCGTCCTGGTGACGACGCCCCAAGGTCACCAGGTGCCGCTGGGACAGCTGGCCGGCATGGAATACGTGGTCGGTCCCCCCAGCATCAAGAGCGAGGGCGCCAAGCCCAACGCTTGGGTGTACGTCGACCTGCGCGACGTCGACATCGGCGGCTACGTGGAGACGGCGCGCGAGGCGGTCGCGGCCGGGGTCGCCCTGCCGCCCGGATACACCATCGCGTGGAGCGGGCAATACGAGTACCTGGAGCGCGCCGAACGGCGTCTCATGTACGTGGTTCCGCTGACCCTCCTGCTGATCTTCGTCCTGATCTACCTGGCGAACCGGTCTGCGGCGGAGACCGGTCTCGTGCTGCTCGGCGTTCCGTTTGCGGTCGCCGGGTCGTTCTGGCTCCTCTACATCCTCGGCTACGACCTCAGCATCGCGGTCTGGATCGGGATCATCGCGCTGGCCGGCCTCTATGCCGAAACCGCGATCGTGTTTCTGCTCTACCTGAACATCTCGCTGCGCGACTACCGCGACCGCGGACTGCTGAAGGACCGCGCCGCGCTGGCGCACGCGATTCGAAGCGGCTCCATCAAGCGGGTCCGGCCGATCATGATGACCATCGCCACCGATGTGCTCGGGCTGATGCCGATCATGTGGAGCGCGGGCGCTGGCGCCGACGTCATGAAGCGGATCGCGGCGCCCCTGGTCGGAGGGGTCGTGACGTCGGGCGCCGTGGTGCTGCTGCTCTTCCCGGCGGTCTACTACCTGTGGAAGGCGCGCGGGCTGCCGGAGGGGCGAGGAGAGAGCGTTCCCGCAGTCTGACGGCGGTGATCCGCGGCGGGGGTAGGCGCGCGGCGGGCGCGCAGATAGTGTAATCTTCAGTCTTGCCGCAGACCTGCCGGAAAACCCGCCTGCACATGCCCGCACGAGATACACACAGCGACGCCGCCCGGCTCCTCTCGCGTGCTGCGAGCCGGATCCTGCTTCTGACGGCGATGGCGGCGTGCGCGGATGCCCCGCCAGACTCGGGGTCCGGCACAGTGGTGATCACGGGGACGGAGCAGGCTGGCGTTCCTGGCGCCGAAGCGGGCGCGGAGGCGGAACCGGTCACCGAACTCGCCGCGGACGCCGGAGCCGAAGCTGACCCGGCGGCCGCGGGCCAGCAGCAGGCTCCCCCATCCCAGGCGACGCTCGACTCGCTCGCCGCGCAGTTGAGTGATATCACCGCGGCGCAGCAGTTGATACTATCCCGACTGGACGCGATGGAGCAGGGCGGGACAGTGGCCGCGGCCCCGGCTGACACAGCCGCTGGCGTCGCCCTGGATCTGGAGGAGGCGACCGAAGACGTCCGGAGTCTCGGGGTGGGCATCTTCTGGTCGCTGGTCATCATCGTCGTCTTTCACTTCCTGATCCGGGCGCTGGCATGGGTCCTTGAGACGCTGGCCGAACGGAGCGTCAGGCGCCGCCTCACATTCAAGTGGCTCATCCCCATCACGCGCATGGCGCTGTGGGGGATCGCGGCGTATCTGATTCTGCGCACCGTCTTCCGGGTCGACGCCCAGGGACTCCTCGCCGCGAGCGCGGCGCTTGGCCTGGCGCTCGGCATCGCCGCGCAGGATCTGCTCAAGAACGTGTTCGGGGGCCTGATCGTCGTCTTCGACCAGCCCTTCCAGGTGGGCGACAAGATCTCGGTCGGGGGGACCTACGGAGAGGTGGTGTCGATCGGCCTCAGGTCGACGCGCATCGTGACCGCCGACGACAACCTGGTGACCGTACCCAACTCCCAGGTCGTGGAGGAGCAGGTCGCCAACGCCAACGCCGGACAACTGAACTGCCAGGTGGTTACCGATCTCTACCTGCCGGGACGGGTGGACGAGCGCAAGGCCAGGGAGATCGCCTTCGAGGCGGCGGTGACTTCCCGGTACGTCTTCCTGAACAAGCCCATCGTGGTGCTCGTCGGAGACGAGTTCCGCACCACGTTCGTCACCCGTGTGAGAGTGAAGGCCTACGTGCTGGATCCCCGCTTCGAGTTCCTGATGCAGAGCGACATCACCGAGCGGGCGCGCGATGGCTTCCGCGCTGCGGGGCTCATGCCGGAGCGCGACTGGTATCCGATGGTCGAAGCGCCGGAAGCGACTATCTCCGGTGATAGCGGGGCGCGGTGAACGAGGTCGCCCGCCGGACATTGGAAGACGGCCCGCAGGAGCCGGGCGCGATCGAGCCGCCGCCCGTCACCATGGCCGATGCCGACATCGTCGCCTCCATCTCCGCCGCGGTCCATGAACCCTTCGCGGAGGTCTGGCGGCGCTACGAAGCCGACGTGTGGCTGCCCATCCGCCGTGCGCTGGAGGAGGCTGCCGCAGCGCACAGGCGGGCACTCGCCGCAGTGAACGGAGGGCCGGATGCATCCGAGGCCCTGGCGCGGTATCGCGAACTGGTCTCGGATGATTTAGTCGAGCCCCTGCGGGCCGCTCTGACCGGGCGCGCTCCGGCTACCGCGCTGGAAGAATCCCTCGCCTCGGCCGCGGCTGGCGCGCGCGTGTCGGCGGCGGAACTGCCGGCCATGCTGCAGGCGCCGGCCTCCCGGTCGACCGCCGCGTCCGTCTCCGGTGTCGGCACCATCCGCGCAATCAAACGAGCCGCCGCGCGCGTGCTCGGCCCGGTGGTTTGGCGGGGCCGGGTGCGCCGCGTCCCGGTGGCCCGGCTGGCCCGCCAGCACCTCGATCAGGTGGTGCTTCGCGACCAGGCGAACGCCTTCCGGCGGAGCCAGCACGACCGGGCCGAATGGCTCGGGCGCCTCGAGCGCGCATGGGCCGACTGGGCGGCCGCCGTGCTGCAGCCGATCCCCTCGGCCGATGAGACCGTACCCGCCGCTGACTCCGTCGCGGACGATCGGAGCCCGGATGGGCCGCGGACCCAGCGCGCCGCCGGAGCGCGGCTGCAGAGCGAACTGCAGGCGCTCATCGACGAGGTCGAACGGGCTGCCGGGAGCGCCGACTTCGGGCAGCAGGAGGAATCCCTGGCCGCCTCGGTGGCGGTAGCCGGCACCTTCGCGGCCGATCCGCCCTCAAGCCGGCCGGGGCCCGGACGTCAGCGGGAGCTGGCAGTGCAATGGGATGCCTGGGCGGAGGGAGCGGCGGCCCGGCTGGAGCTGTACCGGGGTCTGGTCTCGATGTGCCGTCACATCGAAGGGATTCTGGGCGAGTTGCGTGGAGACTGGTCGCGTGCCGTCCGCAAAGCGGATGCGGTGCTGGCCGAAGTCGCGGCCGAACTGGGCCGAAGCAGGGAGCGAGCCGCGGGCCTGAGTGCCGAAGGGGACTCGGCTGCCGCCCAGGAAGGCCCGGCCGCCGACGGACAGGATCTGGCAGCGATTCTGGAGACCGAGCGGCAACGCACCGATGCGGCGCTCGAGCACCTCGGGGGGGCGCTGCCGGAGCCCGCCGCCGTGTTCGAGACGCTGACTGCCACGGTAGAGGAGGCGATCCACGGTCTGGACGAGGTTCGGGAGCGGATGCCCGGGGCCTTGGCCCTTCACGACATTCCGGCGCCCGGCGATCCTCCTCGGAAACCGACGGAGAACCCTCGCACCGTCCGTCTGCGCGAGGCCTTCCTCCACGCGTTCGATCTCCTGCGCCGGGAACGCATGCGCGCCGCGCCTTCGGCAATCCGCGAGGCCATGCACCGCGTTCGCTCCGAGGTCGCCGAGCTCCAGGAGGTGTCGGGATACGGCTACGAGGCCGCGGTCGCAGAGGCGAAGGATCGGCGCGATCCCGACGCCCCGGATCCCGCTGCGCTGGTCGTCAACGGTCTCTCCCGCGCCGGCAACAAGACCGCGGCGGCGCGCGAACTCCTGCGCGAGGCACGGGTCACGGCGGAGAGCCGGGTCGCTGCCGAGATCGGGAGCGGTTCGAGCCAGCTGATCGAACAGGCGACCGCGGATCGGATGACGGCGGGCTATCTGGAGGCCCGCACAGTTCTGTCGGCCGGGCTCGCGCGCGCATGGAACCGGACGCGCCGGCTGTCCGCCCAGGCTGCTGCCGCCGCCGCGGCGGCCGTGTCGTGGGCCTTGGCGCTCCTTCGCCCGCTCAGTGCGAGGATGGGCCTCGGTCCAGCTCCCCGGGACGTTGTCGATCGCCGCGAACACGCCCTCGCGTACGCAGACGAGTACCCGGCTGCGCTTCCCGTCGTCTACAGGCGCCTCTTCTCACTGGAACCGCTGGGCGACGCGCGGCTGCTCGCGGGCCGCGACGACGCCCTGGCCGCGGTGGAGGCAGCTCGAGCCCGGCGAGCGAACGGGGAAGCCCGGTCCCTGGTCGTCATCGCATCGCCCGGCGTCGGCGTGACCAGTTTCCTGAATGTCGTCACAAGCCGCCTGTGCGAAGAAGCTCAGGGCGGAGTGCGGCAGAGGTTCACCACCCGCTTGCACAAGGAAGCGCATCTCGCGGAATGCCTGACCGGTTGGCTGGGGCTTGGGGATGCGCCTGACCTCGACTCGCTCGCCGAACGCGTGCTGGAGGCACCGCCGGGGTCGGTTCCAGGCTTCGTCATCCTCGAGGCGACGGAACATCTGCACATGCGTGCGCCCGGGGGAGGCAGGCTGCTCGAGCGGCTCCTGACCTTCATGTCGCGCACCGAATCGAGGGTGTTCTGGATCGCGGCCATGACCTCGACGGCCTGGCAACTCGTCGAGAAGCGCGCCCCCGCCTTCGTGCACGACATCGAGCGGGTCACCCTGGGGGAACTTTCCCCCGAAGCGTTGCGCCAGGCGGTTCTGGCCCGGCACCGGCTTAGCGGACTCCCTCTGCGCTTCGCCGAACCACACGACCGTGGAGCGGCACTGCGGCGCCGCGCGCGACGGCTGCGGGGCTCGGGCAAGCAGGAGGGCCTGATCGAATCGGACTTTTTCCAGCGTCTGCACCGCGTTTCCCGGGGATCCCCCCGTCTGGCGCTGTTCTACTGGTTGCGCTCGGCGGACTTCGCTTCGACTGCGGGAAGTCTCCTCGTGCAGCCGCTGAGCACGCTGCAGTCGGGCATCGAGAACCTGGATCGGGAGCAGAGCTTCGCCCTCAAGGCCATCCTCGAGCACGGAACCCTGACCGTCGATGAGTATTGCGGCGTCGCACGGAACTCGAGTGCCGAGAGCCTGCACATCCTCCGGTCACTGGAAGAGTGCCGGGTGATCGAGAAGGTCCCAACCGCGCTCCGGGAGAAGCCTTCGGTGGAGGAAGCGGCAGGAGACAACACAGCCCGGTCCCGCTATCGCATCCGCCCGCTCATGATTGGCGCCGTAGCCGCGCATCTCAGGTCAAGCAACATCCTGCATTAGAGAGTATGGCATGGCCGGCCCCTGCCGGCTTGCCGTGGGTCTTAGGTGTAGGCTTGGCTGGTGCGTCCTTCTTCCCCCCCGCCATCACTCCCATCCCCCCAGAGACACAGCATCGCATAGCCCCAGTCGATGCGTTCGCCCGTCCACAGCGAGTCCCCCGTCCAGGCGTCGATGCCGTCCTGGCCGTGCCAGCGGCCGAGACCGAAGTCCTGCGCCGATGACACCGGGAACGCGCGCGAAGACATCGGACGTGCCGCCGCGGCCCCGCGGGGCACCAGACCGCCGATGTCCGGGGACGCGGGCACCACGGGTACTGGAACGCGCACCGGGTTGAGGAAGCGCGGGGTTCCCCACTCGTCCATCTCCACCCGCCAGCCCCCTTCGTGGACCGCGCGGTGGTGGAAGGGACACAGGAGCACAAGGTTGTTCATCGCCGTCTCTCCGCCCTCGGCCCACGGTGTGATGTGGTGCGCATGGGTGCGCCCGCGCGAGTCGCATCCTGGGAAGCGGCACCCCCCGTCGCGTGCCTCGAGGGCCTTGCGCAGCCTCCAGCCCACGGTCCTCCGTCGGCGCCCGACGTCGAGCACGGAGCCGTCGTCTGCCCGCGCGATGGGCACGACCTCGGCGTCGCATGCGAGCCGCGAAGACGTTTCAGCTGAAACGCTCGATCCCTCCTCGGTAACCAGAACGGTCGACACTTCCTGGTCGTGCTCCCGGTCCTTCTGCTTCTGATGGTCCTTCCGCTTCTGATGCTCCTCCTGCCTCTGGCGCTCCTCCCCCTTGAACGAGTGCACCACGAGCTGCACCTGAGGCTGCACGCGCTCCTCGAGCCACAATCCCAAGGCGTCGGCCCGGCGCTGTACCGGCGTGGTCAGGTGCTCGGTCTCGGCGCGGCGCTCCGCGCGGTAGAGCCGGTCTTCCGCCACCTCGAGCGCCTTGAGAAGCAGGGCGCCGACCTCGGGGTTGAGCCGGCCCCGCACTTCGTAGCTGCCGTCGTCGGTGAGCCACACCGAGAGGCCGCGGCGCTCCGCACGAGCGGCCTCGGAGGCGTCGCCCCGGTCCAGGCGACG
>VYDD01000205.1 GCA_009843625.1 Gammaproteobacteria bacterium
GTGTCTCGATGGGTTGTGTAACGTTTACACACTGCCGCGAGCACGGCAAGTCCGCGAACCGTCTCCGGCTACCGGACCGGCGGTGGCACCCGCACCCGGCTACCAGGGCTGCTCCGTGGCCGGTAGGTCATCGTACAGGGATCCCAGCGCGATGGAGGCGGCCACCTTCCAGCGAGCCGCCCATGGCTCCGACATGACCGCACCCAACCCCAACTGGATCGCGAACCACATTCCGGGCACCACGGATGACCCGCTTCGCGGCACTTGATTCAGCTGGGCACCGGATTCGGTGACCAGCGTGTCGTCGGCATCAGAGATCCCGAGCACCGCCGATCCTGTGCGACTCCCCTGATCGACAGTCAGCCGCTCATCCAATCGACAGATGGCCGCTATTTGTGGCCGTGCCCGATCTGCCGCTCCTCGCCGTGACGAGACCTCCCTTTGCGTGTGAAGCCGAATCCAGGGCACTATGCTGAATCATGCCCTCGGATAGCAGGACGGTTATGGGCGGGTGGAGATCTTTTCAGTAGGAGGAACCCGATGAAGCTGGTACGGAACGTAGTGTTGACCGTCTGTATGCTCGCCCTGGCGGCAGGTCAGGCGCGCGCGCAGTTCGACAACGTGGGGGTCATCGAATTCCCCACGTCGGCGAGCGGCGAGGCCCAGGACCACTTCCTGCGCGGCGTGGCCATCCTGCACAGCTTCGGCTGGATCCAGGCTCGAGAGCAGTTCCACGCGGCTCAGGAGCTGGATCCCGACTTCGCCATGGCGTACTGGGGCGAATCCCTCGCCTACAACCATCCGCTCAACTCGCGCATGGACGCCACCGAGCCGCGCGCGGCGCTGGAGCGGCTTGCGCCGACGCGTACCGAGCGGCTGGCAAAGGCGCCCACCGACCGTGAAAAGGGCTTTCTCAACGCCGTGGAGATCCTCTGGGGCGAGGGCGAGCACGTGGACCGCCGGCTCGGGTACATGGAAGCGATGGAGCAACTGTACGAAGACTACCCGGAAGACCCCGAGGTGGCGGCCTTCTACTCCCTCTCCATGCTGAGCGCCGTGGGCGCCACCCGCGACCTTAGCGGACGCCTGAACGTGAAGGCGGGCACCATCGCCCTGAAGCTGTTCAAGGACAACCCGTATCATCCCGGGGCGGTGCACTACATCATCCACTCCTTCGACGATCCGATTCATGCCCCGCTGGCCCTCGAAGCGGCGCACCGCTTCGCGGAGATCGCTCCGGCGGTGTCGCACGCGCGCCACATGCCGACCCACATCTTCATCCAGCACGGCATGTGGGACTACGTCTCCGGGCACAACCAGTCCGCCTACGACGCCGCCCGCGACCTGTGGGAGCCCGGCGAGCCCATGGGCGACGCCACGCACTCGCTCGACTGGGGCCAGTACGGCGACCTGCAGCTCGGCGACTACGAGAAGGCGCGCCTCTGGATCGAGCGCATCGAGAAGATGGCCTCCGGCACCTTCCTCGAGTTCGGAGAGGGCGGCCCCTCGGAGGAGACCGGACAGGCCCGTCCGCGCGGCGCCGTGTCTCTGCTGAAGACCCGCTACATCGTCGACACCGAGGAGTGGGCGATTCTTCCCATCACCGACGAGTCGAACGGCAACGAGCTGCTGGCGACCGGGCTGAGCGCGGCCCGCACGGGTGATCGCACGGCGCTGGAGGCCGCGGTGGAGGCGCTCAGCGACGACGCCGACGCAGACGGTTATGCCGGCATCATATACAAGCAGGTGGCGGCGCTGCTGGAAGCCGACCGTGGCAACGAGGACGGTGCCCGCGCGCTGATGGACGAGGCGGCCGAAACCGTCGAGGCGATGGCGCCTCCGCGCGGTTCGGCGAGCCCGATCAAGCCGGTGCACGAGCTGTACGGCGAGATCCTGACCGGCTTCGGCGACCATGAGGCCGCCGCCGGCATGTTCGAGACCTCGCTGCTGCGCATGCCGAAGCGGCCCCGTTCACTCCTGGGCGTGGCGCGCGCGAGCATCGAGACCGGCGATTTCGAGCGGGCCACCGAGGCCTACGAGACGCTCGTCTCCGAGGTATGGGTGGGCCGGGACTCCTTCCCCGGGTACCAGGAAGCCATCCGCTTCCTCGAAAGCACCGACAGCAGCAACCGCAGCAGGTAGCCGAGGTCACCCTACACCGGTCGCCCGAGCGCGATCGGATCCGGGTCTCGCCGCGGAATCTTCGCGGCGAGGCCCGGTTTTTTTGTCCGGCGGGAGCGGATCGTGACCGCGGTCAATGCTGTAGTAACAGCAGGAGCGTGACCAGTCGCCCAAGCGGTAAGCGGTAGTGGGTGGGGATGGCAACGCCCGCATAGGCCCGCAGGATGGGTGCTGAACACCAGGTTCCTTCCACTTGTACACGGAGTTTCCTATGCGTGAGGGGCTACCCATTGCTCTCGTGTTTCTCACCCTTCTCCCATCGTGCGCGACTGCTCCCGGGACCTATGCCTTCGAGCGTTCCTTACCCTACGGGCATCCGTATCCTGACGTCTGGGCCGCCGCCGTCGAAGTCGCGACCGCCGATCTCCCTGTAAGCGCCATCCACGCCAACGGGGGCGTGGGAACGATCACCACGCTGGAACACGAGCTGTCGTCCTCCGATGGCCACCATGACTGCGGATCCGGTAGACTCGAGTACACCTACGGCGATCACCTTGCATCGGTCAGCATGGTTGTTCGAGAGCTCGACGACGGGGGCGCCACAGTCACCGTCAACACCCGCTTCTCGGCGCTTCGATTCCTGGGCTGGCACTCTCGTGGGT
>VYDD01000408.1 GCA_009843625.1 Gammaproteobacteria bacterium
TCCCGGGGGCGGCTACTCGCCGTCGGGAGGGGCGAAGATGATCCCGCACGCCTCGCACCGCCGAAGGGTGCTGCCGCCCCTGACCTCCGCCTGTAGCTGAAGCGGGACCATGGAAAAACACCGTCCACACGCCCCGTCGGCCGTTATGGACATCACGATGGCTCCCTTCCGGGTTGAGCGCAGGCCCTCGTAGACGTCCCGCTCCCGGCGATCGAGCCCGGCGGCGCAGGCATCCCGGCGGATCTGCAGCGAAGCGAGTGAACGCTCGGCGTCTTCCCGCTCCTGCTCGATCTCCCGCCTTCGGGGTCCGGCCTTCTCCCGCTCGTCCGCCAGCTCCCGCTCCAGTTGCTCTGCCTCGTCTTCCCGCTTGCGGATCTGGTCCAGGTAGGTCAGGGCCTCCAGCTCGTCCCCGTCCACGGAGCGGTTCAGAAGGTCCATTTCCGCCCGCACGGCCGCCTCCTGGCGGAGGTTGTGCACCTGCAAAAGCCTGTCTCGCAGCATCCTCAGCCGATTCCGCTTCTCCTCGGCCGTCCGCTCGAGTCGGCGCTCCGCGACGCGCAGTTCCCTCAGCCGGGTGCGGGCGCGTTCGATCCCGGCCTCCAGTTCGCGCCCCCGCGAGTCCAGTTCCTCCAACAAAGGGACGAATCCCTCGATACGGGAGGCAGCACGGTCGATTTCAGCGTCGATCTTCTGTAGCTCCTGCAGCGATGCGTAGGTCGGCACGGCTATGGTCTCTCCTCATTGGATGCGGTTCCTTCGCCCGGACCCGGGCGATGCCGAACAGCCGGGGTCCAGTGGGATGGATCGATTTCGCGCTTCTTCCTTTGCAGTTCCTCCAGTTCGGAGATCAGTTGCCGCTTCCGCTCGTGGTCCAACTCCCTGGCGATCGTCTCTCTCAGCTCCCGCGCCCGCTCGGCCAGCGGTGCGCCACGCATCCTGCGCGCCGAGTCGGCGAGCACGCGAGCCGCATGACCGATTTCCTCGCTGCCGGCGAGCAGGCCCGCGAGCCGACTGGCCGCAACCGCCTCCATTTCCTCGGGAGCCCGCTCCAGCTCCGGGTTCTCGGTCAGCGCCCGGAATATGGCGCGGTTGGCCGGGTGGACAAAGTCCTCCGGGCCCACCGCCTCGCTCGCCCGGTCGATGAGCCGGCGGTCGTTGACAAGCACCTGCAGGAGCTGGCGCTCGGCGCCCATGAGCGGTTTTCGCACGCGCCGCACCCTGGGCTGCGGGGCGGGTACGGTCCCGCCGCCCGGCACGGCGGGCGTCCGCGCGATCTCCTCCTCCAGCGTCTCGCGCCGCACTCCGGTCTCCGCCGCCACCCTGGAGATGTAGATGTCGCGCAGCGCCGGATCGGTGGTCGCGCGCAGGGTTGGGAGGAGGCGGTCCACGGCGTCGCGGATGCCGTCGATCGAGGACAGGCGGTCGCGCCCGGTCAGGATCTGCAGCTTCCGGTCGAGCACGTCGACCGCGTCCTCGACATACCCCATCAGCGCCTCCCGTCCCTCGCGGCGCGCCACCGAATCCGGATCCTCGCCCCCGGGCAGCGTCACCACGGAGGGGTGGATCCCCGCGCCCAGGAGGACGTCGGCGGCGCGGAAGGTGGCCCTCAGGCCTGCCATGTCGCTGTCGTAGAGGAGAAACGCCTTCGACGCGAAGCGGGCCAGCAGACGGGCCTGCACCGAGGTCAGAGCGGTCCCCAGCGAGGCGACGACGTTGGGGATTTCGTGCGCCACCAGGGAGACGACATCGGTGTAGCCCTCCACCAGCAGCACCGCCCCCTCCTTGCGGATCTCGTGCCGCGCCCGACCCAGACCGTACAGTTCCTCACTCTTGTGATAGACCGGGGTCTCCGGAGAATTCAGGTACTTGGCTCCCTTCCCCGGGCCGAACAGCCTGCCCCCGAAGGCGATGACCTTCCCCGTCAAGCCCTCGATGGGGAAGATGATGCGGCTCCGGAATCGATCGTAGGGCTCTTCGGAGCGCTCGCTGGTGGTCACCAGGCCCGCGTCCAGGAGGATGGCGTCGTCGATGCCGTGGCGGGCGGCGGCGGTGCGCAGGCCGCGCCATTCGTCCGGCGCGAAGCCGATGCCGAAGCCCTCCGCGGTCTCCGCGTCGATGCCCCGCTCCTCCAGATAGTCGCGGGCGAGCCGGCCGGTTTCCGCATCGGCGAGCTGTTCCCGGTAGTACTCGCGCGCGAAGGCGTTGGCCTCGTACAGGGGCCGGTTGGGGTCCTGGTATTCCGGGCGCGCCTTCACTTCGCGCACCTCGACCCCCGCCTTGCGGCCCGCATACTTTACCGCCTCCGTGAAGTCGAGCCCCACCCGCTTCATGACGAACGAGAACACGTCGCCCGACTCCCCGCAGCCGAAGCACTTGTAGAAGCCCTTCGAGGGAACCACGTAGAAGCTGGGCGTCTTCTCCTCGTGGAAGGGACAGAGCGCGCGGTAGTCCTTGCCGGCCCTCTTGAGCGGGATGTGTTCCCCGATCACTGCGACGATGTCGGAGCGGGCCCGCACCTCCTCGACCTGGTCGTCGGGGATCACTCGAGCGTCACCACGGTTACGCCCGTGCCCCCCTCGCCCACGCCGCCGGAACGGTACTCCCGCACCCGGGGGTCTTCCTCCAGCAGCTCGGCGACCATGGCGCGCAGGGCGCCGGTGCCCTTCCCGTGGATGAGGCGCAGCTCGGGCACGTCCGCCACGACCGCCCGGTCGAGGACGTTCTGCAGGCGGGCAGCCGCCTCGTCGACCCGCAATCCGCGCAGGTCGGAGT
>VYDD01000327.1 GCA_009843625.1 Gammaproteobacteria bacterium
GTGGCTGCGCCGCTCAAGAGGGCCGATGTCGCACGCGCCGGTCTCCATCTCCTCGAGCTGCGCCGCCAGCCGGCGCCCGGTCTCGAACACGTCGTCCAGCGCGGGTCCGTACTTGCGCTTCAGCCGGAAGATGCGGTCGAGGCGGGCCCTGACGTCTTCCAGCCGACGCGGATCGTGCTCCAGCGAACTCGCGTAGTCCCCCATGAAGCGCCCCGCCTCGCTCGCCGCCTGGTAGGACTGCTCCAGCAACTCCGAGACCTCGCCCAGCGAGCCATCCAGGCGGATGATGTCGGCGAGCGCGGCCTGCACCGCCCGAATGCGCACCGTGACGGCGGCGTCACCCGCGTACAACTCCTCGTAGGCGCCCCCCGCGTTGCGCGCCAGTTCGTCGGCGTGTTCGAGCCGGGTCGCCTCCGTTTCGAGCGCCGTGTCCTCCCCGTCCTGGAGCGCGGCGCCTTCGATCTCGCCGAGCTGGAAGCGGATGAAGTCGGCGCGCGCCTCGAGTTCACGGATCCTCGCTTCCAGCCGCTCGCGCTCGCGCTCCAGCGCCTTCAGTTCGCCGCACAACCCGGCAACGGCGCTCGCCCGTCCGGTTGCGCGCGCAAGGGAATCCAGCAGTCTGGCCTGTTCGGCCGGCCGGAGCAGGCTCTGGTGCTCGTGCTGGCCGTGAAGGTCGACCAGGTGGCGGCCCAGTTCACGCAGGAGCCCCACCGTAGCGGACGAATCGTTCACCCAGGCGCGGTTGCGTCCCCGGCGCGCCACTTCCCGCCGCAGCACCAGCACGTCGCCGTCCGCGCCGAGACCCAGCTCCTCGAGCTTCCCGCGGACCGGCCCGCAGTCCTCGATGTCGAAGGCGGCCTCGATCATGGCACGGGAGGCACCCACCCGAACCACACCGGGAGAGGCCCGTTCGCCCAGCAGGCAGGAGAGGGCGTTCGCCACCAGGGACTTGCCGGACCCGGTCTCGCCCGACACGGCGTTGAGGCCCGCCGCCCCGGCCAGCGTCAGGTCATCGATTACCGCGTAGTCGCGTATGCGCAGTTCGATCAGCATGCCTGACGATGCTCATAAGATCATGCACCTGAAGGAGATTTCAGGGCCCAGTTCAACTTTCGTCTCAAGGTGGAGAAGAAGGTGTATCCGGGAAAGCGAAGCAGGGGCACGCGCACCGTGCCGGTCCGGATCTCCACGACCGAACCGGGCACGACGGCCACTGCCTCCTGGCCGTCAACGGTCAGCCCCAGGTCGCCCGATGGATCCACTTCCCTGATGATGACGCGCTCGTCCGCGGCCAGCACCAGGGGGCGCACCGCGAGCGTGTGCGGGCAGATCGGGGTCACCAGGATGCAGTCCACCCCCGGCGCGATGATGGGGCCGCCGGCCGACAGCGAGTAGGCGGTCGAACCGGTGGGCGAGGACACGATCACCCCGTCGGCGCTGAAGCTGCCGATCTCGTCGGTGACCCCGTCATGGCCCACGAACAGGTCGAGGCGCGAGACCCTCGCCGCCCCGCTGTTGTGGACCACGAAATCGTTGAGCGCCACGTGGCGATCACCCGCATCCCCGTGCTCGTCGAGGATGGTCGCCTCGAGTGTAATACGGTAGTCGAGGGTGAAGTCGCCGCCGCGCAGCCGCTCGAACGCGGTGGCCAGGTCGGAGCCGGAAGACGAGGTGAGGAAGCCCAGGTGCCCGAGGTTGATGCCGAGGACGGGAGTTTCGGTTCCCGTGACCTTGCGTGCGCCCCGCAGCAGCGTTCCGTCCCCGCCGAGCGTGATCAGCAGATCCAGCCCCGGTTCTCCTTGCCGGAGAGGGCGCGCGCCCGGCGGCGCATGCGCGAGGATTTCCGGCTCGCAGGCCACCTCGATGCCGAACCTGCGCGCCAGTTCGTCGAGGCGCGCCAGCGCCGGCGCGAGCCCCGGCTGCCCGGGAAGCGCAAAGATGCCGATGCGGCGGACGGGAGGCGGCGCCATGGCGTTTCGAGTAGGGCTACGCGCTCTCTCTGGTCGCCATCACGCGGATTTCGGGGCTGCGCCCGGCCAGGCGCAGGGCTTCCCGCGCGATGCCCTCCGCGTCCAGTCCCACCTCCGCCAGCAGCAGCCCCCTGTCCCCGTGCTCGATGAAGACGTCCGGCAACCCCATCGTCCTCACGGTCGGGCGCGACCCCGCGCGCGCCTGGACCTCGCGCGCCATGAAGGCTCCGAAGCCATTGACGACGGTACCCTCTTCGACCGTCAGGATGCGCTCGTGCGAGCCGAGCACGCGCTCGAGCACTTCCTCGTCGAAGGGCTTCAGGAAGCGGCAGTTGACGACGGTCGCGTCGATGCCCGCGGCAGCCAGTTCGTCGGCCGCTGCAAGCGCTTCGAGGACCATGGTTCCCACCGCGAGAATCGCCATGTCCGATCCCTCGCGCACGACTTCCCAGCTCCCGTAGGGAACCGCATCGATCTCCGCGGTCGGCGGGACCGCGGCGGGAACCGCGTCGCGCGGATAGCGGATGCTGTAGGGGCCCGCGTCGTGGGTCAGGCCGGTCTTCATCAGGGCGATGAGCTCGTCGCCGTCCTTGGGCGCGGTGACCGTCATCCCCGGAACGAGCAGCATGTAGGCGATGTCGAAGGCGCCGTGATGGGTCGGGCCGTCGGCGCCCGCCCCCCCCGCCCGCTCCATGCAGAACATAACCGGAAGATACGGGAGGGCGACGGCGGGGACGGTGGGGTCAAGGGCCCGGGTGAGGAAGGTGGAGTAGATGGCCACCACCGGGCGCACCCCTT